>CAKPPL010000130.1 GCA_934177555.1 uncultured Clostridia bacterium | reverse complement strand
CTATATAACAAGTAGTCAACACTACTATTTTTTGAATAAAATCATTATCCTATCTTAAGTTTCTTATTCTAGTTTCCATATATAAAATCCTTTCAATAATAAAACTAAAAGATTATAAAATAAAACAAAATGTTCTATTGTGCTTTAAAGAAAATTGTTTTATAATTTAAATAAACAAAAGATTATGGAGGAATATATGAAAAAAAATAATTATGGTATAACATTAATAGCACTAGCAGTAACAATAATAATAATGTTGATACTAGCAGGAGTAACAATATCAGCATTAACAGGAAATAGTGGAATAACAATACAGGCAAAACACTCAAAAACCAAAAATGAATTAGCAGCATATAAAGAACAAATAGATTTATTTATAGCAGATAAAAAAATGGAAAATGAAGAATTTGATGAGGAAAGTTTATTTTCTGGAAAAAATACATTGAGATATAATACTCAAAATGAAAATGAAACTGGAACAATAAAAACAATATGTCCCCAAATGAAAAATGATTATTTAAAAAGATTAGAAATAAAAAAAGGAAAAGCAATATTAGATACAAAAGATGTAACAGAAATAGAGATTGCTAGAAGTTTAGGGATTAATGTTAATCCATATGAAATAAGTGAAGATGGAGAATTAATATCATCAAATGGAAATTTATTATTAATAGATACAAATGGAACATTAGAATTACCAGATACTGTAATAACAATAGGTGAAGGAGCTTTTGCTAATACTGCATCAGACGGAATAGTGTTACGAAAAGTAATAATTCCATATACAGTAAAAGAAATAAAACAAAATGCTTTTAATGGAAATAATACAATAGAAGAAGTTGAATTTCAAACTAAGAGTGGAAAAGGAGTAACTAAAATTGGAGATTTTGCATTTGCTAATTGTACTAATCTAAAATCTATAGTAATTCCTGATACAGTAACAGATATTGGAAGTGATGCATTTTATAATTGTTCTAATATGACAAATATAAAGCTTTCTAAAAAAATAAAACAAATAAGTTATGAAATGTTTCATAGTTGTAGAGCTTTAGTAGAATTGAATATTCCAGAAGGGGTAACATATATTGGAGCAGGTGGAATAGCAAATTGTTCAGCATTAAAAAAGTTAGTAATTCCATCAACATTAAATTCAATATCTGATAATGTTTTTTATGGTTCAAATTCTATCGAAGAAATAAATATAAAAGATGGATCCGGATTTGTTTATGAAAATGGCATGTTAATTAATAAAAATAGAACTAATATTTATTATTTATCAGAATCAGCAGTTAATATTGAAACATTTATAGTTCCTCAGGGAATAACAACATTGGGAGCAAATTTATTAAGAAATAATAAAATAAAAAAAGTTGTTATTCCATCAAGTGTAAATTATATAGAAGTAGATTTTTTTACATCAAATGTTGATGAAATAGAAATTGCAACAGATAATCCTAAATATATAGTAAGTAATGGAGCTATATATAGTAAAGATAAAAAAATACTATATATGTA
>CAKPPL010000129.1 GCA_934177555.1 uncultured Clostridia bacterium | reverse complement strand
GTGCTCCTCTTAATTTTAGTTCTTTTGAAGATACTATATGTTTTCTTATTCCATCATTACACTCTTTTACAATTCCATCTTCTACTATATATCCATTTTCAAGTTTTTGTTTACTACTAAATAAAATAACTTTTCCATTTGCTTCATTTCTAAAACTATTTGTAATTTCATTGTCTGCATTTAATACTAATATTCCATTTTCATCTTGATGTGTAAATATACTTTTTTTAGAATCTATATATTCTTGATAATCTTTATGTATATTTAAATGATTTGGTGTAATATTTGTTATTGCAGAAATATTTGGACTAACTTCCATTTCCATTAATTGAAAACTACTTAGTTCTAATACAATTATATCTTCTGGTGTCATTTCACATAATTTAGTAAATAATGGTATTCCTATATTTCCTCCTAAATAACAATTATAACCAGCATCTTTTAATACTTCACATGTTAATGTGGTGGTTGTTGTTTTTCCGTCACTTCCTGTTATTCCTATTATTTTACATGGTGCCATTTTTATTAATTGTTCTATTTCTGTTGTTACAATAGCTCCTCTTTCTTTTTCTTCTTTTAATTCTTTTCTTGTTGGTAAACAACTTGGTGATCTAAATATTAAATCAAATCCTTTTAATTGTTCTAAATTGTTTTTTCCAAATGATTTTTTGAATTTATATTCATTAATCTTATTTAATATTTCTTTATTTATTTGATTTTCTTCTTTTTCATCAAATATTGTTACTTCTGCATTTTTTTCATGTAAATAATCTATTAATGGTATATTACTAGTTCCAATACCTATTACAGCAACTTTTTGAGTTTTTAATTTTTCTTCAAAGTCTTTTAATTTTTTATTTTCATATTTCATTATTATCTATCTCCTTTGTTTTTATTATATACATTTTTTTACTTTTTTGTTTCTTTTAACTATGGCTATTATATATCTTTTTTTCTTGATTGACAATATAACTAAAAAAATATAATACTATTTTTATACAAAAATAGTATTATATTTTGTATTATGCAGTTTCCTTGCTTTCAACTGACATCCTTTTTGATTTTTTGTTTGTTTCTTTTTCTCTGTTTTCATTTTCAATAATTTGTGGACCACAGTTATTTAATACTGTGTCTTTTGTTATAATGCATTTTTCTATTTTATCATTTGATGGAATATCAAACATTATATCTCTCATTATATCTTCTATTATTGAACGTAAACCTCTTGCTCCAGTCTTTCTTTCAATAGCTTTATCTACTATTGCTTCTAATGCTTCTTGTTCAAATTCTAATTCTACATTATCCATTTCTAATAATTTTTTATATTGTTTTACTAATGCATTTTTAGGTTCTGTAGTGATTTTTATTAATGCTGTTCTGTCTAATTCTCTTAATGTTGCTAATATTGGTAATCTTCCTACAAACTCTGGTATCATACCAAATTTTAATAAATCCTGTGGTAGTAATTCTTCAAATACTTTATATCTATCTATATCTTTACTACTTTGTATTTCTGCTC
>CAKPPL010000128.1 GCA_934177555.1 uncultured Clostridia bacterium | reverse complement strand
TATAGAACAAAGCGACATAGTCGCCCTTTGTTCTCGCCCGATTTGAGTTTTCGACTATAAGGAGAAAATCTCAAAGGGCTAGCGATTGTAGCTTTTATATAATAGGAAAGTAGAACTTTCCTATTATATAAAAAGCCTCGTGAAACACGAGGCTTTTACTATATTAATTTTCTAATATTTTATATTCTCCAATATTAGGCTCTACAAAAATTGAATCTTCTACATTATCAAATTCATATTGTCTTTCATTAAATATTTTATCTTCTACTGTTTTTACAAATAAACCTGTATCTTGGTCTATGTATGTTTCAGCACCTTTTGAAACTAATGATGTTGATGACATAAAATTCTTTACAATATAACATTTCCTACCTTCATAATCTATTGATTTTATTTTTGCAGATAAACTACCTAAAAATGTTTGCCATTTATTTTCTGTTTCCAAATGGTTATAAATGTTAATACCAAGTAAAGTTCCTGTATCTAATCTTGCAGTTTTAGCCTCCTGTGTTTCAGTAAAAACATCTACTCTTTCTCCATTATCATACATACTTACTTTAAGTATTTCTCCGTTTTATGTTTCTTTCCATAAACATCACTTGTTTGTTATCTTTTTTATAATAGTTAATAGTTATAATGTTCCCACTTTCTTCTTTGGCGACTGATTTTATAAAATAATTAGAGCTATTCGAATATTTTGAAATTTTGTTTTGTAAGTCTGTAATAATTATAAAATTTCTAATAGTATGTATTAAAATAAGTATTATTAGGATTGCTATTATAATTCCAATGATTTTTAAAATTTTCTTTTTATTCATAAAAACCACCCCTTTTACATACTTAAATTATACCATATTTAACTATTTTTTTCAAATTTTACTCATTTCCTTTTAGACTTGTTACCATATCTATTTTTTTAATCTTTTTTGCTAAAATATTTGAAACAATATATGATATAACAAATGTTCCTATTGCTGCAATTATATAAGTTTCAATATTTATATGTGCTCCAAAGTCATAGCTTTCTTCTATTGCTGTTTTAAATAACCAATCTGTTAAATAAAATCCTGCTGGAAGTCCTAATATTATTGATATAATTGCAATAATATTATTTTGTTTTATAAATATCTTCTTAATTTGCTTATCTTTAAATCCCAATACTTTTAATGTTGCAAATTGATATTGTTTTTCTGTATAAGATAATATACCTAAATTATAGATTATTACAACTCCAAGAATTACAGCTATAACAATAATAAGTGCTATCATTGTTTTCATAGTTTCAAGCATGCCTTCCATTCCTTCTTTTAATTCATCTATGTTTGATATTACCTCCACATTTGCAATTTCTTTTGTATCACTTAAGTCTTTATTTGTATATAAAGAATCTGGCTTATATTTTATACCTAAACTTTCTAAATATTTTCTTGTTATTGTTACATTTTGATTTTGTGGGTCTTTATTAAATCCAACTATTTTAGATGTATGATAAGTATTATCTCCTGAAACATGCCATATTATTTCATCACCTA
>CAKPPL010000127.1 GCA_934177555.1 uncultured Clostridia bacterium | reverse complement strand
CAGTTTACTCTTCAACCTATCAGGTAAAAAAACTAAAGACGGACGCTGGTTATCTCCTATTCAGGTTTTAACAGGTTATAAACTTTGGTCTAAGATGAAAAAAGGCGATAAGTACGGTGCATCGCTTGAGTTCTTAGATATAAACAAAGCAGGCGGTGTAGTTCTGCCAGGGTTAACAAAGAGAAGACAGGCTGAACAGAAACTGTTTCTTTCTTAAGATTTCCACGTGTTCAGGTGCTTGTGACAATATGTCTCAGGTATTTGAAAATCTCCTTCTTTGCTGTCAGAAGTAAAACAGACAGCTCACACTTATGAGTGGTTTACTAGTCTTTGTCGGTTTCGCTAGTAGATTGCTCATAAGTGTGAAGCGAACGTTATCTTTAATTGATATGTAACAATTCATTAGTTTAATAAGGGGTTTGCTTCACACCTTAATAGCAAGAATCGCAAAACGCTAAGAAAAGAATTTAATATTTTAATTCTTAACTTGATAATGTGTATTATAGTGTGTATAATTTTATATGTAACTTAATTATTGTGAGGCAAGCTCATGAGCAGTGATGAACTGATTAAGTTATTAAAGGCAAACGGCTGGGTGCTTGTTTCTTCAAAAGGTGACCATTTCACTTTTAAGCATCCTAATTATGCAAAAATAATAACCGTTACACATCCTATAAAGGATATGAAAAAAGGTTTATTACATAGCATTTTGAAAACTGCAAACCTTAAATAACACAAAAGAAGAGATTGAAATATATCTCTTCTCTAGTGATTAGGAGTTTACATATGAAGTACTACATTGCTATAGAACCAAAAGCTGCAAATAATGAAGATTATGGTGCTATGCTTTTGGATTTTGAAGGCTGTACTGCTCAATCAGAAACTTTAGATAAGCTATTGATTGATATTGCAGAAGCTGGAGAAGAATGGGCAAAGGTTGCAAATGAGAATGATATAGATATTCCTCAGCCTAGCGATATTGAAACTTTAAAAACAAAATATCCTAATTTAGATGATTTTGTTTTAGGTGTTGTTGATTTAGATTTATCAAAATTTACAGACAAAGTAGAAAGAATAAATATTACTTTATCATCAAAAGTGTTAAGACGTTTAGATAGGTTAGCTCAATCTATTGGAGAAACTAGATCGGGTTATATAGCTAAATTAGTTACAAATAATTAACACTTATTTGCTCAAAATAAGGGTACTCATGCGAGTACCCTTTTTTATTAGTGATTATAAATAAGAGCTGAATACTTTCAGCTTCTTGCTGATTTAAAGAAATAGGCGTTTGCTTCACACATGGATCTTAAATTACTTTTAATTGTAGCTACTATGTCAGCTGTCATTGGCTCCTGTTTTGGTGTCACCATTACAGCCAAGCATTACAGAGCTGAAATTGCACAACTGCAGACTGAAGCTATAAAAGCAGATCAAGAAGCTACAGTTAAGCAGCTTAATAGAGAACACTATTGGCAGGAACAACAGAGACAAGCTGACAAAGAGGCTAACAATGTCAGCTTGTCTCTGTTGTTCCTGCCAATAG
>CAKPPL010000126.1 GCA_934177555.1 uncultured Clostridia bacterium | reverse complement strand
TAATACCATTAATAACTTCTGTTAAATTATGTGGTGGTATATTTGTTGCCATACCTACGGCAATACCAGATGAACCATTTACTAATAATGCTGGTATTTTTGCTGGTAAAACTGTTGGTTCTTGAAGTCTGTCATCATAGTTTGGCATAAAATCTACTGTATTTTTTTCAATATCAACTAACATTTGCTCAGCAATTTTTGACATTCTTGCTTCTGTATACCTCATTGCTGCTGCTCCATCTCCGTCTATTGAACCAAAATTACCATGCCCATCTATTAACATATATCTCATTGAAAAATCTTGTGCCATTCTTACCATTGCATCATATACAGAAGCATCACCATGTGGATGATATCTACCTAGTACTGAACCAACTGTATTTGCACATTTCCTATATGGCTTGTCTGATGTAATTCCGTCTTCATGCATTGCATATAGTATTCTTCTATGTACTGGTTTTAAACCATCTCTTACATCTGGTAGTGCTCTTGATACTATTACACTCATTGCATAATCAATATAGGCTGTTCTCATTTCTTCTTCTATATCTCTTTTTATGATATTCTCATCTTGTCTTTGTTCCATAGTTTTTTCAACCTCTTTCCTTTTTCTTTTACAGTTGTATTATATTATAACAATGCTTATTTTGCAAGGATTTTCGGCATTTTTTTAAATTTTTTCTATTTATTTTTCATGTTATTTATTATGAAATTTATTCCATCTTTAAAGCCTTGTTTATAATATAATTCACTTATTATTCCTAATTTTATATTATCTTTTTCTTCTTCATTATCATATTTTATTTCTTTAATTTTTTTATGGTATTCTTTACTAATTTTATTTTCTATTTTTTCTTGCATTTCATAAAAAATTTTATCTAACAATTCTTCATTTAACATATTATCACCCATTAATATTTTTCCCAAAATATTATATTTTAACACTCTTTACTTTGTATATGTTTTGCATATAAAAATTATTCTCTATTTGCGTATTATATGTTGACAAATTTAGATATATAATATTAAAAAAATTTCAGAGGTGATAATATATGCAATTCAATAAAGATGATATAGAAATTGGAGAAAGATTACGTGGCATTAGAGAAAGTATGAATATGACAAGAGAAGAATTTTCTGAAAAAATTGATATTACAGATTCCTTTTTAGGACAAATTGAAAGAGGTGAACGTGCACTTAGTGTTAGAACTTTAAGAAAAGTTGTTAGATATACTGGTGTTTCTGCTGACTTTTTATTATTTGGAAAAGAAACAAATAATGAAACTATACAAAAAATAAATAATATATTAGCTTTAAATTCAGAATTAACATCTGATTTTATTTATCATATTGTATTATGTTCAAGTGATTTTTGTAAAAAAGTAACTGATAGTGAAGAATAAATCTATATTTTATAATTTTTGCATTACTGATTTTTCTAAATCTGTAATTTCAAAATTATGACCATTATTTGAAATTAGTTTATGTATATTTTCTACATTTCTAATTTCTTTTATTATATTTTCTAATGGTACCATTTTTTTCATTTGAATTT
>CAKPPL010000125.1 GCA_934177555.1 uncultured Clostridia bacterium | reverse complement strand
CTATAAGCTTGTTCTAAGGCTGATGAGATATTGTATGTGAAATTTATTTCTGCAGGTAAAATACTTGTAGTGTAATCTCCAAATTTTATAGTTATTTCTTTTTGTAATTCTTCATTTATTATTGGCTCAATTTTTTCTTTTGCTTGATTAGTTGAAAGAGTAGCAACAGATATATTATTTATATATACATTATTTATTATATTGTTACTTCCCATATTTAAAAGTGAAAAAAATGTCGCTAAAAATATAATACACATGATAATTACTATTTTAACAACTATTGTCCAATCAAATTTTTTTATTCTTTTTCTATTATTACGACTTCTTCTACGTCTTTTATCCATTGTAAATTTTCTCCTTTTTGACTTTTTTTCTTATGATAATTATATATATAAAAATTTTTAATGTCAATGGGAATTTTACACATGAAAATATTGACTTTGTTAAAAAATATTGATATAAAAAATATGAGGTAAAAAAATGAAACAAAAAAAAGTATTATTTATATCAAGTACAGGTGGACACTTTAACGAATTGCAACAATTAAGTCCATTATTTGAAAAATATGATTATCATATAATAACAGAAAAAGATAACACAACTAAAGATTTAAAAAACAAATATGGAGATAAAATATCATATTTACCATATGGAACTAGAAAAAAGTTGTTTAAATATATATTCATATATTTGTTTTTATGCATAAAAACAGTATATCTATATTGCAAAATAAGACCTAAATATATAGTAACAACAGGAACTCATACAGCAGGTCCAATGTGTTATTTTGGAAAAATATTTGGAAGCAAAATAATATATATAGAAACATTTGCTAATAGAAATAGAAAAACAGCTACAGGAAAATTAATTTATCCAATAGCAGATTTATTTATAGTTCAATGGGAAGAAATGTTAAAATTATATCCAAAAGCAATATATGGAGGTTCAATTTATTAATGATATTTGTAATGTTAGGAACACAAAATAATAGTTTTCATAGATTATTGGAAGAAGTTCAAAAAAATATAGATAATGGAAATATAAATGAGGAAGTAGTAGTTCAAAAAGGTTATACTAAATTTGAATCAAAAGATATGACTTTATTTGACGAAATATCTCAGGATAAATTTAATAAATTAATAGATAAAGCAGATTTAATAATAACTCATGGAGGGGTTGGTTCAATAATAACTTCAATTACTAAAGGAAAAAAGGTTATTGCTGTACCACGTTTACAAAAATATGGCGAACATGTAAATGACCATCAACTTGACATAATAGAGTCTTTTAATGAAAAAGGTTATATTATAGGTTTGCATGATGTGTCAGAATTGGGAAATGCTTTAAAAAAAATTAAGAATTTTAAACCTCAAAAGTATGTGAAAAATACAGGAAATATTATAAGTATAATAGAAAATTTTATAGATAATAATTAATTTAAGTAAAAGTTAGGGTTTGTAATGACTCTAACTTTTTATGTATTTTTACAAAAATGTGATAAAAACTCTAAAAATGTCTGCAAAAACGTGAACAAAAATTTAAAAAACTTTACAAAGATGTGATAAAGTAGTATA
>CAKPPL010000124.1 GCA_934177555.1 uncultured Clostridia bacterium | reverse complement strand
ATGTTATATCACATGCATATGCCTTTTGTTTTTCTTCTGGTGTCATTCCTGCAATGGCTAGTCCTACTGTTAGTCCTAAAAATTTATATAGTTTTCCCATCCATTCACTATCTCTTTTTGCCAAGTAATCATTTACAGTTATTACATGTACACCTTTTCCTGTTAATGCATTTAGATATACTGGTAATGTTGCTACTAATGTTTTTCCTTCACCAGTTTTCATTTCTGCAATTCTTCCTTGATGTAATATTATTCCACCTATTAGTTGTACATCAAAATGTCTCATTCCTAATACTCTTTTTGATGCTTCTCTTACTACTGCAAAACTTTCTGGTAGTATTTCATCTAATGTTTTACCATTTTCTAAGTCTTGTTTAAATTTATTTGTTTTATTTTTTAATTCTTCATCTGTTAATTTTGAAATTTCACCTTCTAAGTTGTTTATTTGCTCAACTATTGGCATTATTCTTTTTACTTCTTTTTCACTATAGCTTTTAAATATTTTGCTAAATACTCCCATTGTTCTTCTTCCTTTCTAGTATATAATTATTTTGAAAATTACACTTTTATACTATATCATTATTTATATGTTTTTTCAAGTTTTTTAACAAATAAATTTAAAAGAGAGTTTTTCACAACTCTCTTTTCTAAAATATACCACTTGTAGGAACATATGTATCTTTTGGCATATCAACAAATTCATCATTTGGCTTTTGACATTGTTCCATTTTTTCTATTTTTATTATTGGAATTTCTTCATTATGATATTTTCCTTTTTCTATAATCCCTGTTATATTTACCCATGTTTTCTCTTCAAAATCTTTAGTATTTTTATATCTACACAAAAATCCAACTACAACAGTTTGTGTTTTATTCTCATTTATAAACATATCTCTAGCTATTACAAATTCATTATCATCAAAATCAAACAATCTATACACATATCCTGTAAAGCTTATTTTTAAACCTATATACTCATCTAATTGATTATGAACTGCTTGTAATATATCTGTATAATTTTCTGATTTTATTTCAATTATATCTTCTGCTTTTTGTTCATCATTTACTTTAAATTTTTTACTAGAAAAAAATATTCTATATATACTGATAGAAAACACTATAAGCATAAATAATGATAGAAGTATTATTATTATTTTTAGTGCTTTTCCTCCATTTATTTTATAATTATATATAAACATAAAGTTCCTCCTACTTAAATATTTTCTATTTAAGTTTATGAACTCTACATTATATTTATGACTTATAATTTTTCAAATAAAGTCTTAGTTACTCCTTGATCTAAAACAGTTGCAAATATATTTTTCAATATAATTAATACTATTGGCCCTATAAGCATTCCCATTACTCCAATTATTTTAAATCCTGTATACATAGCTATAAGTGTAAAAATTGGATGAATACCTATTTTACCACTTACTATTTTAGGTTCTAAAAATTGTCTTACTAATGACATAATGATCCATAACACTATTATTGAAATTCCCAACTTAAAATCACCATTAATTCCACATATTATTGCCCAAGGAACCATTACAGAACCTGATCCTAATATTGGAAGAGCATCTACAAATCCTATTCCTAAAGCCATAAGTAATGGGTATTTAACATCCATCC
>CAKPPL010000123.1 GCA_934177555.1 uncultured Clostridia bacterium | reverse complement strand
AAATGAAAGAAGTAGAATTATTAGCACCAGCAGGTTCATATGAAAAAGCAAAAATAGCATTTTTATATGGAGCAGATGCAGTATATTGTGGAACATCATCATTATCATTAAGAACTAGAGCAGATATGCAAGATGATGATTTAGAAAAAACAATAAGATATGCACATAGCATAGGCAAAAAAATATATGTTACATTAAATATTTTTGCATGGGATGAAAAATATGAAGAAATAATTGAAATGGCCAAAAAATTAGAAGAATTAAGACCAGATGGGATTATTGCAGCAGATGGAGGAGTAATAGAAGTTCTAAAACAATATGCTCCAAGTGTACCAATAAATGTAAGCACACAAGCTAATATAGTAAGTTTACATGCATGTAATTTTTGGCGTAAAAATGGAGCTAAAAGAATGATAATGGCTAGAGAAATGAATAAGGAACAATTAAAATATATTATGGAAAACAAGCCAGAAGATATGGAAATAGAAATTTTCGTTCATGGTGCAATATGTTTTGCATATTCAGGAAGATGTTTTTTAAGTGATTTTTTAGCATGCAGAAGTGCAAATTTGGGGGATTGTGCTCAAAGCTGTAGATGGTCATATAAATTATATGCAGAAGAAAGAAACAATCCTGGAGAATTTATGCCAATAGAAACAAATGAATATGGAACAAGTATATTTTCTTCAAAAGATTTATGTTTAATAAAAGAACTTCCAGAAATTATAGATATGGGTGTAGATAGCTTAAAAATAGAAGGAAGATTAAAAACAGAATACTATGTAGCAAGTATAGTAAATGTATATAGAAATGCAATAGATGACTATAAAAAAGATCCAACAAATTATGATGCAGAAAAATATATGAAAGAAATCGAAAAAATAAAAACAAGAGAATTAACAACATTTTATTTTAATGATAGAAAAAATAAAGACATTCAAGAATATGATGGGCATCAATATAACGAAAAATATCAATTTGGTGGGAAAGTAATTGGATATGATGGAGAAAGAACAATAATAGATATAAGAAATAGATTACAAGTTGGAGATACAATGGAAATTTTAGTTCCACATCAATTAGAACCAGTTGAATTTAAAATTGATCATTTGTGGGATTTTGACACAAATGAAGAGATAGAAGCAGTTAGTCCAGGGGTAAAAGACCAAAAAGTAAAAATGTTATTACCAATCAAATGTGAAAGAGATTGGATTATTAGGAGAAAAAAATAATGAAAAACATAAAAGATTATGATTTACCAGCTTTAAAAGAAGAGTTTGTTAAAATAGGTGAAAAGCCATTTAGGGCAGAGCAAGTATTTAAATGGTTATATGAGAGCAAAGTTACAAGTTTTGATGAAATGACAAATCTATCACTTGAATTAAGAGAAAAATTAAAACAAAATTATGAGATGCATAATTTTAAAATTTTAAAAAAACAAGAGTCTTCAGACGGAACAAAAAAGTATTTATTTGATGTATTAGAT
The DNA here is from genome assembly GCA_934177555.1 of uncultured Clostridia bacterium. GTDB lineage: Bacteria > Bacillota > Clostridia > TANB77 > CAG-508 > CAG-269. The sequence continues at coordinate 157 of CAKPPL010000123.1, read as the reverse complement.
GGAAATGCAATAGAAACAGTATTAATGAGTTATCATCATGGATATAGTATATGTGTATCATCACAAATAGGATGTAAAATGGGATGTAAATTCTGTGCATCAACAGGAATAAATTTTATAAGAAATTTAACTTCAGGAGAAATTGTAGAACAAATAC
>CAKPPL010000122.1 GCA_934177555.1 uncultured Clostridia bacterium | reverse complement strand
GATGAATTTTCAATGAATTCTAGTAGTATACTAAAAGCAAGAAAAACAATAAGCAAGTTAAATAAAGATAAATGTAAAGAATTAGCAGAAGAAATATTAAAACTTAGTTCAGCAGAAGATGTTGAAAATAAGTTAAAAAAATTTATAAAAGAATAAAAAATACTCTCTTTGGAAATAATAGTAAAGAATAAATTTCTAAAGGGAGGTTTTTTATTTGATTAATAAGGTAGAAATCTGTGGAGTGAATACAGCTAAACTACCGGTACTAACAAATAAAGAAAAAGACGAGCTATTTATAAAGATAAAAAGTGGTGATGAAGAAGCAAGAAATATTTTTATTAATGGAAATTTAAGGCTAGTGTTAAGTATTATACAAAGATTTTATGGCAGAGGAGAAAATGCAGACGATTTATTTCAAATAGGGTGTATTGGGTTGATAAAAGCTATTGATAATTTTGACTTGAGTCAAGGTGTGCAATTTTCAACATATGCAGTACCAATGATAATTGGAGAAATAAGAAGATATTTAAGAGACAATAATAGTATTAGAGTAAGTAGATCAATTAGAGATTTGGCATATAAAGCACTACAATTTAAAGAAAAATATAATAAAGAAAATGGAAAAGAACCAACAATAGAACAAATAGCAAAAGAGTTAGGAGTTGAAAAGGAAGAAATTGCTTTAAGTTTTGATGCAATTCAAGATCCTGTGTCACTACAAGAACCAATTTATAATGATGGATCTGAAAGTATTTTTATAATGGATCAAGTAAAAGATACAAAAAATAGTGATGAAAATTGGGCAGAAAATATGACTATAAATGAAGCATTAAAAAAACTTGGTGAAAAGGAAAAAAATATAATTGTAAAAAGATACTTCGATGGTAGAACTCAAATGGAAGTAGCTGATGAAATTGGAATATCTCAAGCTCAAGTATCAAGATTAGAAAAAAGCGCATTAGAACATATAAAGAAATACTATAATTAAAAATTATAAAATAATAATAGAAGTAAAAAACTATTATTATTTTATAATAATTGAAAACTTTTCTATTCTAAAGCATATATTATTATATATGAAAAGGAGGAGAAGATGGAAGATAAAGGTTTAGACTTTAAACATAAAGAAGTAATAAATATAAACAATGGAAGAAGATTAGGATATGTTCAAGATGTTTGTGCAGATTTAGAAACAGGAAGAATAACATCTATTATTGTACCTGGAGGAACTAATAGAATAATGAATTTATTTTCATCAAGCAATGATATAGTAATTCCATGGGAAAAAATACATTGCATAAGTGAAGATATAATACTTGTAGAAATAGAAGAAAAAAATTAAAAAAATTTTTCAAAAAAAGTGTTGACAATTTTCAACATGCGTGTTATTATAAATAAAGCTTAACCAACAGACGAAAAAATATAGAAAATAGTACACAAGAATTAGTAAAAAAGTGATAACATAAAAATAGAAAAAACGGCGATTACTAGTTTTTTATTTTGCCTCAAAAAAGAGACAAAAAAATATTTAAAATATTTTTAAAAAAGTATTGACAAGAAGAAAAAGGTATGCTAAAATAAGTTTCGTTCACACAGAGTGAGCAAACAAAAAAAGTACATTGAAAAGTAAACAATAGAACCTTTAGAGAAGAAACCAAACGGTAAATTCTAGAAATAGAAAAGTA
>CAKPPL010000121.1 GCA_934177555.1 uncultured Clostridia bacterium | reverse complement strand
CACATTAACAGCTCTTACTTTGCTAATTGCAGAATCAAACCCAAAAGAAAAAGATGTAATTATAGATTTAGTGATGAATTTTTTGAATAATGAATAAAATACTATTAAATAAATCTTGCATTCTATTTTATTGCATAAAGAAAAAATTACTTGTTTTCATAATTATTTAATATTTATTGTTAAAACATTAAATTTATGATATTATCTTTTTAAGAGTAAATATACAAAGGAGGTAAAAATTCATATGAAAAAAATTTTACAAAAAAGAACTCACAACGTTCAGAAGGCTTTCAATGATAAAGATTTGATTTATAATATAATACAAAATTCTAGAGATATTTTTAGTTTTAGAATTAAGTTTGCTGATATTTTTAAATTGTATTTTGGAAATAAAAATGGCAAAGCATTAGAAGAAAGATATTATTTCCAAGCATTTAATGGGATTTATGAAAAAACATTTAAAGCAAACGGATTACGGTAATATCTCAGGGTTGAACAGCACAGTAATTCAGGCATTAAAATTACTAGAAGATGAATTAGGAAAGACAATGTTTGCATTAGGAGGAGATAATGATGACAATATTTCTAACTTTTTAACAACAGATCCATATATGCTTATGAAATTTGCGTTAATGTATTCTCCAGAAAGGCTATGGTTAGGTCCATTTGGCATTGATGCAGTAAAGGGAATCAAATTTCCATATAAAATAGGAGAAACGAAATCTCAATATATGATGAGATTATTAGAAAGTAGAATTCCAGAGGATATAGATATAGAAAAAAAGAGTAAAATAATTGAAGCTGGAAAGATTGTATGCAATGAATTCGGCTCAAAAAGACCAATAATCGCTATTATTCCAGAAAGTGCAATTCAAAATTACCCTGCTGATTTTATGGGGGATTATAAATATTGTCATACAACATTATTGGAATTAGCTGACAGAGAAAATACATATTGGACACAAAATATGCAATCTGGACCTAATTTTATGTCATCTCAAGGAGTTTGTGTATATGGAAATATTTCACAAGATAAGTTTACTACTTTTTCTATTCCTGATATATTTGAATTAATTCAGATGTATGCTATAGAAAAGAAAGGAGCACAATTAGGAGATTTTATAGATCCACAGACCGGAGATATTATATGCAAATCAAAAGAAACAACACAAAACACAGAAAATTTATCAATAGAAGCTATTGCAAAAAGGTGTATTGAAACTGATTTATCCGATAAGGCAATAATTACAGGAATTTTTGATAAATGGAAACAACTGATGAAAGGATTGTTTAAAGAATGATAGATAAATTATTAATACCTAAAGCATATGTAGAAGTATTAGAAATACTAAAATATATTCCAATGTCAGATTATAATAAGATACCAAATGAAATTATTGAAAATATACAATTAAATGCAAATAAAGAATATAAATATAGAGTTACACATTTTGATGATTTTCAAGAACAAGAAATGTTAAAAGAAACAGAAACAATATTAGCAGTATTATTTAGAGATTATTGTGCAACAGAAGAACAACGAAAGAAAATATTAGACAAGGAGAAACATGATTATAATGTTTTAGAAGAAGAAAAAAGAAAAATATATAATCCAGACAATATATTTAAAAAAAACAATAACAATATAGAAACAACTGAAAATAAGAGGACAAACTTATTAATTGAATATAAAGAATCTTTTTTTACAAAACTTAAAAAGTTTATATTAAAAGTATTGCATATAAATAACTAATTAAAAAATATTGATTAATCAGCCACCCAGTTGGCAAAGAGAAAATACACTGGTGAATAAATTTGGGAGTACCGTACTC
>CAKPPL010000120.1 GCA_934177555.1 uncultured Clostridia bacterium | reverse complement strand
GCATTAGAAATATCAGATGCAATGATAAATGAAGCAATAAAAGGAAATAAGACATTAACAGATGAGCAACTAAAAGATATAGTAAATAAGTATGGAGAGATGGATGAAGATGGAGATACAATCCATACAGATGATGGAGATTTAAGCTTAAAGGACTTAATAAATGGAACCACCAAGGAAAATAATTCAAATAGTGGGACTAATCCGGGAGAAGAATCGAAAGACATTGAAAAAATGAAAGAAACAATAAAAAAATTGGAAGAACAAATATCAAGCTTAAATACAGATAAAAAGAACTTAGAAGATAAAGTAGAAAATTTACAAAATACAATAAATTCATTACAATCACAATTAGAAGAGAGTAATAACGAAAAAAGGCAATTAGAGGAAGAATTAAATAATTTAAAACAACAAATAACTGAAAAAGATGAAAGAATAACAGAATTAGAAAGACAAATAGAAAATCAAAATGAAAAAATAACAAATTTAGAATCACAAATAACAGAGTTACAAAGTCAATTAGAACAAAAAAATAATGAATTATCAGAAAAAAATCAATTAATTCAAACATTAAATAATACAGTAAACTCTTTAAATGATCAAATTATAAAATTAAATGAGCAGATAATAGATTTGAATAAACAAATAATAGAATTAAGCAAAATGCAGTCTATAGGAAATGCTGTTGAAGAACAAGTTTTAGAAGGAAAAATGTTTTCAAATTCTTCTAATGTAGGATTAATTGGAAAAATGCCTAATAGAGGACTTTTAAATTGGAGTCCAACAACGGAGAACAAAACATATACTGTACCAGAAGGATATTATAGTGGAGGACTATTAGATGCATCTGATATATATAATACAGGTTATGATACTGGAAATGTAAATGGAAAACTAAAATTAAAACTACATTCAAGTGGTTCAGCATCGAGAGCAAGTGGTGATTCAAAATATATGTATACTGTGCCAGAATCCACAGGATTATTTATTCTTGCAGTAAATAGAACATCTACCCAATTATCGGCCTCAAATATATCATTATCATTTGCTTCAGGAACTAATGGAACAATATCTGGAACATTAGTAGATACAAATTTTTATACAATGCAATATGAAAAATGGTATTTAAGAGTATATCCATATACAACAACAGGTGGTACACTAGTTGTTAATAGAGGCTCAAACTATTATGCTGGATATTGGTTAGGAGTATTTTATTAAAGTTAAAACATAGAAAAAAGAAAATATGGCAAAATTAAATGCCATATTTTTGTGTTCTAAAATAAAGACATAAAGCATAAAATAATATAAATGTGAAAAGTTTGTGAAAAATAAATAAAAGTATTGACAACATAAAAAAATGGGTATATATTATTAGCAGTCAATATGAAAGAGTGCTAATAATAAAATCAAATAGAAAGGATTGTGATAAAAATGATAAAACCATTAGCAGACAGAGTATTAATAAAAATGAAAGAAAGTGAAGAAACCACAAAGAGTGGAATTATATTAGCAAGTGCAGCACAAGAAAAACCACAAATTGCAGAAGTAATAGAAGTTGGACCAGGAAGACTAGTAGATGGTAAAAGAGAAGAAATGGATGTAAAAAAAGGAGACAAAGTAGTAGTAAGCAAATATGGAGGAACAGAAGTAAAATATGAAGGAGAAGAATATATAATTCTTAGAGAAGAAGATATATTAGCTATTATAGATTAAAAAGTATAAGGAGGTAATTTAAAATGGCAAAACAAATAAAATTTGGAGAAGATGCAAGAAAATCATTATTAGAAGGTGTCAATAAATTAGCAGACACAGTAAAGGTTACATTAGGACCAAAAGGAAGAAATGTAGTATTAGAT
>CAKPPL010000119.1 GCA_934177555.1 uncultured Clostridia bacterium | reverse complement strand
CTGCAATAGATTCAGAAAAAGTTACAATTACTGTACAAAATTCAAGTGGAAATGTAAAAGCATCTATTAATGTTACTGTAATATATGTAGATAGTTTTACTGATGAGTTTTACACCTTGAATGGAGCTAGTGCAGGTTGGATGACAATTGGATCAGAAAAAACAATTAGTAGTGAATGAAAGATGATTTCTAAAATAGAAGGTTCTGCTAGTTTTTGGTTTATTAAAAGACCTTGGGGAATAAATGCGGGACTCGCAATAGATGTATATGATGGAACAAACTAGGAAACTTTATGGGATAGCTATAAGAACTTTGATTTTGACATTGGTGCACCAAATAGAGAATATTCGGCTTCTGTATCTAAAACTATAAATAATAACAAATTATATAAAAAAATAAGAGGAAGATTGCATTTGTCACATGACATTTGGAAGGTGCGGTGATAATTTTGGAGCTTATTATGGTATTAAAGTATATTATAAATAGTGATTAACTTTAAAATTTAATAAATAAGTGTATTACTTTTATAAAAATAAAAAATGTTGAAGTAGCTATTAAAATAACTACTTCAACATTTCTCTTATTTTAACTAATAATAAAATGTTAAACTTCCACTAACTTCTCCATAAACGTCTAAACTACCAATACCATATCCGAGACCTGTACTCATATATATACTTATTTTCCAATTTGTTCCTCCATCTAAGTTAACAGTTTCAGTACTATCTTCTGATGGATTATTACCAAAGCTTCCATCTAAATTATCTTCCCATGTATGTGAACCATTGCCAGAATATGTAAATGTTATTTTTCTATCTCTCCAAGCGTTACTTAAGGAGCTTTTTGTTTTTATTGTTACTGATTTAGCACCAGCTTCAATTTTTCCACTCCAATCTGAAAAATAACCTTCTCCTCCTCTACTGTGAGCAGGAAGTGTTACATATACCTCTTTTGTTACAGTAACTTTAACTGTGCCAAGAATCCTTCCATCATATCCTTTTACTGTAATTGTTGTAGTTCCCACTTTATTTCCTATTATTACAGCAGATGTTGCATAGTACTTGTCTTTTTTAAACCATTTTTTCTCTACCTCAACTACTTCCCAAGTTCCAGATGAACTTTCTACACTTGCTATTTCTGGATTACTGCTTATCCATTCTAATTTTTCAGTAGGTTGTTTTTCTGTTATATCTACAAGAGCAGAAATAGTTATTTTTGAATTTATATCAACAGAATAAGATGCTGAAGAAGAAACTATATCATTGCCGAACCACCATTTTTCCAAAAATTTTATTTCTTTTACACTTGTCATTACTAATACAGAACATTGTGCAGTATAACCATTTTGCGTAGTAACTGTTATCGTTGTTGTTCCATTAGCAATTCCTGTAACAAGACCATTTCCATCAACTGTAGCTATACTATTATTATCACTTTTCCAAGATAAATTCAAATCAGTATTTGCATTACTTGGTTGTATTGTAGCATTTAATTTTACTGTCTTATTATCTGAAATTAAATCTATTATTGCACTTTCTTTATCTAGTACAACTCCTGATGGATATATTAAAATAAACTTCCATTTTGCATATAAATTTATTGTAGTTCCATTAGCACTTGTCAAATTACTTATCTCTTGTTGATTTTGATATACCACTTCTCCATTAGCACTTGTTGCCCATCCAATAAATTCATATCCATCTTTCTTGAATCCATTTGCTGATAAACTATATGTTGCACCATATTTGCATTCCATATTTGTCATACTTCCACTAGTATTTCCGTTTCCGTTAAATACTATTTGATATGTTATTGCTGTCCATTGTGCATATAATGTTATATTGTCAGCATATATCCATTGTTTTGAAGATGTCCAATAATCGTTTGCATTTACATTGCATTTTCCATTTGAACCATATACTTGT
>CAKPPL010000118.1 GCA_934177555.1 uncultured Clostridia bacterium | reverse complement strand
TATACAAATTTATTATAACAAATCAAGATTTTTTTGTAAACATTTTTTATTATATTTTTATAGTTTTTAATCCTTTAATTGCTGGCTCATAAATATTTTTTCCCATATAATCAAATCTACTTCCATGGCATGGACAGTCCCATGTTTTGTCTGTATTATTCCAAGTTAATAAACAGCCTAAATGTGTACATATTGGTTTTACAGCATAGACTTTCCCTATCATATCTTTATAAACACCAATTATATCTCCATTTTTCTCAATTATTGCGCCATTATCATTTGCAATTTGTTCTATGTTATATGGCTCTATTCTAAATTTGTCAAAAACTAAATTATTTGCAGTATTTACAACCATATTCTTTACTTCCCATCTATTTTTTACTGGTTTCATTCTCTTAGAATTAAATATTTCTTTGTATTCATTTTCTTTTCCTAAAATATCATCAACAATTATGTTTGCAGATACATTTGAAAATGCCATTCCCCATTTCTTAAATCCTGTTCCTACATATACCCCTTTCATAAAACTTGAAAACTCTCCTATATATGGAATTTTGTCTAAACTTATGCAATCTCTTGTATTCCATCTAAATAATATATTACAATCAGGATAATATTTTTTTGCTAAATCTTCTAATTCTTTATATTTTTCATTTGTCGCAATTGCTTCACCTGTTTTATGATCTGAACCACATATTAATAATATATCTTTTCCTTGATATTTTGCTGTTCTAAACGAATATATTGGTTCTTTTGCACTTATAAACATTCCATATGGTATTTTTTGATTTGCTTCTATTGCAATTACATATGATGTTGATTGATACATTTTGGTAAAATAAAATCCTGGCATATTTAATATTGGATAATGTGTTGCAATTACAATTTTTTCTGTTTCTATATCACCTTTATCTGTATGAATAATGTAATTATTACCGCTTCTTTCAACTTCTAATGCTGTTGTGTTCTCATATATTTTATTTTGGGTTAATATAGATTTGCATAGTCCTAACATATATTTTCTAGGATGAAATTGTGCTTGATTTTCAAATTTTATTGCTCCTTTTATTTGGATTGGAAAATATTTTATCTCATTTACATATTCTGCTTTTTTGCCTAATTTGTTTACAGCATTTACTTCTTTTTCTATATCTAAAACTTCATCTTCTTTTTGAGCAAATACATATGCAGGTTTTATTTCAAAATCACAATCTATTTGTTCTTCATCAACTATTCTTTTTATATTTTTGATTGCTTTTTCGTTTGCTTCTAAATATTTTTTTGCATATTCTTCTCCGTAATCATTAATTAAATAATTATAAAATAATTCATGTTGACTTGTAATTTTTCCTGTTGTATTTCCACTTACTTTCTCACCAATTTTATCTTTATCTATTACAATAACTTTCTTTCCATATTTGCTTAGATAATAGGCTGTTGTTAATCCAAATAGTCCTGCTCCTATAACACATATTTCTGTTTTTTCATCTTTTATTAATGAACTTGTTTGAATTTCATCTTTTGTAGTCTCTATCCATAATGAACTCATTTTATCATCATTCCTTCCTTTTTTCTATAATTATAGGCTCTGTATTCAAGTTTTAATCATTTTCATATAATAGAATTATGAACTATTCTATTATAATTAAAGACTTTAAATGTAAGTTTTTTATTTCATTCCTCGGCTTATTACGAAATTTAAGAAATTCTACTTTATTTTATGGCACCCTTCCACTAAAGTGAACTCTTTCCATAAAATTGCAAAGAATTTCTAAAATTTCTTCATTCACATTCGTCATTTCATTCAAAACTTACATTTAAAGTCTTATAAAAAATAAATTAATCACATAATTTTTTGGTATAATTTTGATAATTTTATGGAAAAATATGTTTCAAAGTGATATACTAACTTTGATTAAAAAAATTCAAAAGAAAGGAATATATATTATGGAAGAAAATGCAAAAGAATTAAAAGAAAAATTATTTAACAAAAAAGAACTTGGTTGGAATTCAATTAATGACAGAGAAAAAGAAGCTATTTATACTTTTTCAAATG
>CAKPPL010000117.1 GCA_934177555.1 uncultured Clostridia bacterium | reverse complement strand
CAGATATAATGGTGTTTGACCACCTTCAAATCCTCTTCTAACTCCTCCACCACTTCTTGCTTTTTGTCCTTTATGTCCTTTTCCAGAAGTTTTTCCTATTCCAGAACCAATACCACGTCCAACTCTTTTTCTATCTTTTTTCTCAACAGCTGGTTTTAATTCTCCTAGTTTCATCTTTCTTTGCACCTCCCTTATTTAGGTTAAGGAATTTCTTCCTTTTATATTTTATAATATTTCATCAACTTTTTTATTTCTTTTTTTAGCTACTTGTTCTATTGTTTGCATATTTTTTAATCCTTCTATTGTTGCATATACAACATTTCTTGGATTGTTTGTACCTATTACTTTTGTACGTACATCTTTATATCCTGCTAATTCTAAAACAGGTCTTACACTTCCACCTGTAATAAGTCCTGTACCAACAGCTGCTGGTTTTAGCATTACTTTTGCACTACCAAATTTACCAACAAATTCGTGAGGTACTGTTGAACCAACTATTGGAACTTCTATTAAATTCTTTTTAGCTTCTTGTATAGCTTTTTTAATAGCATCTGGTACTTCTGCAGCTTTACCATTTCCAATTCCTACATGTCCTGCTCCGTCTCCAACAACTACAACAGCACTGAATCTGAATGTTCTACCACCTTTTACTACTTTTGCTACTCTATTGATAGCTACTACTTTTTCTTTTAATTCTGGGGTTTTATTTTCTTCCATTAGAATTCTAGCCCTCCTTCTCTTGCAGCTTCTGCTAATGCTTTTACAACACCATGATAAATATATCCACCACGGTCAAATACTACTGTTTCTATTTTATTTGCAGTAGCTCTTTTAGCAATTAATGTTCCAACTTCTTTAGCTGCTTCTATATTAGATTTTTTTGTTTTTACTTCTTTGTCTAATGTTGAAGCTTGAACTAATGTTTTTCCTGAAACATCATCAATTATTTGTGCATATAAGTTTGTATTACTTCTATATACACATAATCTTGGTCTTTCAGCAGTTCCAGATACTTTAGTTCTAACTCTAGCATGTCTTCTAGTTCTTTCTAATTTTCTATCTGTTTTCTTAACCATTTTTTACTCCTTTCATAAGGTTTTATTTTTATTTACCTGTTTTTCCTTCTTTACGTCTAATAACTTCTTCAGCATATTTGATACCTTTTCCTCTATATACTTCAGGTGGTCTCTTTGTTCTGATATCAGCTGCTGTTTGACCTACTAATTCTTTATCAATTCCTCTTACTATAATTGTATTTGGATTTGGTACATCAAAAGTTATTCCTTCTGGTGCTTCAAATATTACTGGATGAGAATATCCTAATGTTAGATTTAAGTTATTTCCTTGTTTTTGTGCTCTATATCCAACACCATTTATTTGTAATTCTCTAGTATATTCTTTTTCAACACCTTCTATCATATTATTTATTAAAGTTCTTGTTAAACCATGTAAGCTTCTATTTAAAGCTAAATCATTTGGTCTTGTAACTGTAATAACATTATCTGATATTGATACAGAAATATTTTTATGTATTTCTCTTTCTAATGTTCCTTTAGGCCCTTTTACAGTAATTTTTTGTCCATCTAATTTTACTTCAACTCCTGATGGTACTGTAATAGGTTTGTTTCCTATTCTTGACATTTTGTTTTCCCTCCTTTATGAATTTTGTTCTATGCTTTATTGCTTACCATATGTAAGCTAAAACTTCTCCACCTATTCCAGCTTCTCTAGCTTCTTTGTCTGTTTTTAGACCTTTTGATGTAGAGATAATTGCAATACCTAAACCGTTTAATACTCTAGGTAATTCTTCTTTGTTAGCATATACTCTTAATCCTGGTTTACTAATTCTTTTTATTCCATCTATAACTCTTGCACCTTTTTCATCATATTTTAGAGTTATTCTTATAATTCCTTGGTTTTCATTACTGATTAACTCAAATGATTTTATATATCCTTCTTTAAATAAAATTTCAGCAATAGCTGTTTTTATTTTTGAAGCTGGTACATCAACTGTTTTATGTTTTGCACTGTTAGCATTTCTTATTCTTGTTAACATATCTGCTATTGGATCTGTAGTATTCAATTTACTTTCCTCCTTTT
>CAKPPL010000116.1 GCA_934177555.1 uncultured Clostridia bacterium | reverse complement strand
AATTTTTATATTTTTATACCATTTCTTACATATAATGCTCCAATTCCTTTTGGAGCATTAATTTTATGACCAGATAATGATAACATATCTATATCCATATCTGTAACATCTATTTTTACATTTCCTATTGCTTGAACTGCATCTGTATGAAAAGTTATTTTTTTCTCATGAGCTATTTGTGCAATTTCTTTTATTGGCTGTATTGTTCCAATTTCATTATTGGCAAACATTATACTTATTAATATTGTTGATGATTTTATTTCTTGTTTTAATTCTTCTATATTTAGTACTCCATTTTCATCTACATTTATATAAGATATTTCAAATCCTTGTTTTTCTAAAAATTTGCATGTCTCTAATATTGCTGGATGTTCGATTTTTGATGTTATTATATGATTTCCTTTTTCTTTATTTGCATATGCAAATCCTTTTAATGCTGTATTATCGCTTTCTGAACCTCCTGCTGTAAAATAAATTTCTCCTGGATGACAATTTATTAATTCTGCAACTTGTTTTCTTGAATTTTCTATTGCTTTTTTAGCTTTTCTTCCTATTGAATATAATGATGATGCATTTCCATATTCTGTTGTTAAATATGGCATCATTTCATTTAAAACTTCTCTGTTTATTTTTGTTGTTGCTGCATTATCAAAATATATAGTATTCACTTATTCCCCTCCTTTGCACAAATATTTTATATATTATATGTTCACAGTGCTTAATTATTTACAGGGGTTTTTATATTTTTTAATTCTTTTTATTATAAACATTTCTTAATTGTTTTAGGAATTTTTTACCTTTCGTCCACTCCTTGTTTCCTATTTTTTAATATTTGTTTTAAACCTTGTATTCCTTCAAGATTTACTAATCCATTCTCAATTTGTTCTGCAAATTCTTCTAAGGTCATTTTTTGAAATGTATTTTTTTCTTCAGAAAATAAATAAATATCTTTACATCCTTTTGTATTTACTGTAATACATAATTCATAATTTTTTTGACCATTAATTTCCCTATAACAGTCTATCATTTTTATTTTACTTCTTTCTTCTTTTGAAAGCAGCAAACCAGCCTTATTTTCACACCCTATTAAGTCTTCCATTCTCCATTTTCTGTCAGCATATCCAATTTGAGGACTTGTGTAAGCTTCTAAACTTTCTAATAAAAACTGTATTTTTTGTCCTAAATCTTCAAACATAGGTAAATGCATTTTTATTAATTCTAAATATTCATCTGTATAGTAGAATTCTTCTGATATATGTTTTTGCTTTTTATCAACTCTATCTAATTCTTCTCTACTCATTAAATCTTCTTCACCTTGATTTAAAGCTTTTCCAAAATATCTTGTTCTTAATTTTGCTTTTATGTTTCTCATATCTTCTTGTAAATCAAATGTATATACCTTTCCATCATTTCTTTTCCAAATATTATAAATATGTGGACATTTTCTAAAATCTTCTTCATCTACTATAACTTCTACATTTACTCCTATTGCTTTCATTACACAAGAATATATATTAGCAATAGATTTACAAATTGCAATATTACTTTCTAAACATTTTTCTATATTTTCTTTACTTATGCTATGATCATATATTTCTTTTTTTGTTTTTGAATTTCCAAATGAAAAATTCAAGTCAAATACAAATCTACTTCCCAAGTCCCAATATACATATCTTAGTTTTTCTTCATCTGTATAATCTTGTGTTTCTTTTTTTACTTTTTCTATATATTCTTCTAATAAGCTCATCTATTTCACCTTTTTGTTATTTATTTTTTAGTCTTAATGCATTTAATACAACAGTTAAACTACTAATTGTCATAGCAAGTGCTGCAATCATTGGATTCATTTCAATTCCAATAGGTTCCAATATTCCACAAGCTATTGGAATCATACAAATATTATAGAAAAATGCCCAAAATAAATTTTGCTTTATATTTCTTATTGTTTTTCTACTTATTTCTATTAATTCATTTATTCTTTCTATATTATCATTCATCAATATTACACTTGCAGAATCCATTGCAATATCTGTACCTGATGAAATTGAAACACCTATATCAGCTGTTACTAAACTTATACTATCATTTATTCCATCACCACACATTATTACAATTCCATCTTTTTTTAATTCTTTTAT
>CAKPPL010000115.1 GCA_934177555.1 uncultured Clostridia bacterium | reverse complement strand
GTTTAGCATTAGAAGGAAAAAAAGTAGCATTAATAGATACAGATATTGGTTTAAGAAACTTAGATGTTGTAATGGGACTAGAAAACAGAATAGTATATGACATAGTAGATGTTGTTGAAGAAAAATGCAAATTAAGACAAGCGCTAATAAAAGATAAAAGATTTAAAGAATTATATTTATTACCAGCTGCACAAACAAGAGACAAAAGTGCAGTAAATGAAGAACAAATGAGAGAATTAACAAATAAACTAAAAGAAGAATTTGACTATATACTTATAGATTGCCCAGCAGGTATAGAGCAAGGTTTTAAAAATGCTATAGCAGGAGCAGACCGTGCAATAGTAGTAACAACAGCAGAGATATCTTCAATAAGAGATGCAGATAGAATAATAGGTTTACTAGAAGCATCAGAAATAAAAAATCCAGAATTAGTAATAAATAGAATAAGACCTAATATGGTAAGAAAAGGTGAAATGATGGATGTAAATGATATAGTAGATTTATTATCTATAGATTTAATAGGTGTTGTTCCAGATGATGAATATATAATAACACAAACAAATAAAGGAGAGCCGGTAATTCAAAATAGAAAGGCACCATCAGGTAAAGCATATTTGGAAATAGCTAAAAGAGTATTAGGAGAAAATATAGAAGTAACTATTCCAGGAAAGGAAAAAGGATTTTTTGCAAAACTAAAAAGCATATTTAGAAAATAAACAAAGTTGGAGGGTAATAAATAATGTTTGAAAGCATAATGAATTTTTTAAAGAAGATGATCAAAAAAGAAGATCAAACATTAAAGTCAAAAGATGCTGCTAAAGAAAGATTACATTTAGTTTTAATGCAAGATAGAGCAAATGTATCAGCAGACTTTTTAGATTTGATGAAACAAGAAATAATAGAAGTAATAAAAAAATACATAGATATAGACGAAAGTGCTATGGATGTAAGATTAACAAATAAAGAAAATAATGATGGGACAAATGGAGCTCCAGCCTTGTATGCAAATATACCAATATTAAATATAAAAGATGAAGCAAGACAAAATGCAAAAGTAGAACAAGGGCCAACAGAAAAAGTAACACCAAAAAAAGTACAAGCTCAAAATAAAAAAGAAGAGAAAAAAGAAGAAGTAGTAGAAAATAAAGTAGAAGAAGAAAAAATTGATACAGAAAATACTGAAAAAAAAGAAGAAAGTACTAAGAAAGAGAACCAAACTAAAAATAAGAAAACAACAAAAAAGAAATAAAAGTATTATAAAAGAGTGATTAAATGAATATTAGAAACTTTAGAAAAATAGAATGGTGGATACCAATTTGTGCAATAATATTATGTGCAATAGGATTAGTAGCATTATTTTCTGCATCATATGACACTGGACTTGATGAATTCAGAAAACAAGGAATGTGGATATGTGTAGGTATAGTTATAATGATAATAACTATGTTAGTAGATTATAAGATTTTAATAAAGTTATCTCCAATATTATATGGAATATCAATAATAGCATTAATATCAGTATTATTTACAGAACCAGTAAATGGTGCAAGGAGTTGGTTTGAAATAGGAGATGGACTTTTTTCATTTCAGCCTGCAGAAATGTCAAAAATATTTGTAATATTATTTTTAGCATATATAATATCAATAATACAAAGAAAAGGTAGAAATGAAATAAACAAAATTTTAAAACTTTTAATAGTATTAGTAGCATTAGGAGTACCATTAGGATTAATAATAATAGAGCCAGACTATGGAACTGCAACAGCATATATAATAGCAACAATATTAATGATATTTGTTGCAGGGATAGATAAAAAATATATTATTACAGCAATAGCAGTAATAGCAATATCTGTACCATTAGCATATCAATTTGTGCTACCAGAACATGCTAAACAAAGAATAGATACATTCTTACATCCTGAAGAAGATCCTAGAGGTTCAGGGTATAATATATTACAATCTAAATTGGCGATAGGAGCAGGACAAATAACAGGAATGGGAATATTAAATGGAAATCAAACTCAATTAGGATATTTATATCCTAAAACGACAGATTTTATATTTTCAGTTATAGGAGAAGAAATGGGATTTATTGTAGCAGGTGGAGTTATTATATTTAATGTTGTAATAATAACTAAAGCAATACAAATAGCTAAAGGAATTAAAGATGAGGCTGGTGCATATG
>CAKPPL010000114.1 GCA_934177555.1 uncultured Clostridia bacterium | reverse complement strand
AATATTATAAAAATAACAGAAAATAATCGCGAATTTGGAAAATTAGAAAATTTGAATATATTTGCAAATCCACAATTCCAAAATGAAAAAATAATAGCACCAATGTCAGAAAGTACGTATAAATTTGTAATAAATAATACATTTAATGAAAAAATAAAATATTCAATACAGACAGAAGAACAAAATGAATTAAATGTTAATATGAAATACAGACTACGTTTAAATAATGTATATGTAATAGGAAATAAAGACACATATGTAAGTGTAGATCAATTAAAATTAACAGATGTTATAGCAATGAATAATTCATCAGATTTATATACATTAGAATGGTATTGGGAAAATGCTGAAAATGATACAGAAATAGGCAAAAAAATTTATGCAGAATATAAATTAAAAATAAAAGTAAAATCAGAATTATATAAGGATTAAGTTTAAGAAGGTGTAAAGTGAGATATACAAATGATATTATTAAGAAAAAAAGTGAAAAAATAGACAAAAGAAAGAAATTAATAAAATTAATAATATATATAATGATAATACCAATTATATTTTATAATATTTCGCTTATATTTTTTTCAATAATAAATAAAAGTGAAACTCCAAACTTTTTTGGAATAAAAACTTTTGTAATTATATCAGGAAGTATGGAACCAAATTTAAAAATAAGTGATATTGTTATAATAAAGAAATGTGAACAAAATGAATTAAAAGAAAATGATATAATTTCATTTAGATCAGGTCAATCTGTAATAACACATAGGATAAACCAAATTATAGAAACAGAAAATGGAGTAGAATATATAACAAAGGGCGATAATAATAATACCAAAGATAATGGAACAGTAAAATTTAATGATATAGAAGGAAAATATATTGGAAAAATAGAATATTTAGGAAAAGTAGTTTTATACTTGAAAAATAAAACAGTGATAATATCTATAATAATAATATTTTATTTAATATATGCACATGAGATGAAAACTAATGAAAAATTACAACTAAGAAGAGAAAAAAGAGAAAAATTTGAGAAGAAAAGAGGATAATATTATGAGACACAAGAGAGTAAACAAAAACAATAATTTTACGATAATTATACAAGTATTGTTATTCACTACAGTTATTGTGGCATGTATTACACTCTCAAAATATAGAACAGCCCTAGGAAGTAAGGCAACAGTAATAATAGGAAATCCTAAAACTACTTTAATTGATGAAATAGAATTAACAGATTTAAAACCAGGTAATAGTATAACATCTAATTTTAAAGTAAGAAACTTTGAAAAAGAAAATAAATCAGATATTAATATGATATATACAATAAAATTAGAAACAGGAAATTATTTGCCATTAAAATTTGAATTAAAAAAGATTGAAAATGGAGAAGTTAATGGAGATAACTTATTAAGTAATAATGTAACACAAGAATTTGAAATGGCAACAGAAAAATATGAACAAGAATATCAACTAACAGTAAGTTGGGATAGTGAAGAAAAAAATTATTTATATAGTAATGAAATTGATTATGTAAAAATTATTTTAGAAAGTTATCAAAAAACAATTTAAAATTACAAAGGAGGAAAAATGAAAAAGAAGTATAGTAGTTTTTTACTGTTAATATTTTTTCTTGTAATTTCAGTTATTGTGATATTTAAGATGTGGCCAGAAACAAAAGCAAAACCAAAAAGTGTTACTAATATAACAATTAAATTTTCACCAGGTGATAAAACAGAAGCATTTGAAGAAAAGGAATATGAATTAACAGCAAATAGTATAAATAATTATGTGACCATTCCAGAAGATTTTGCAAAAACTGTGGATATGATAGAAAAATCTTATCATAAAAAAGTAGATGATGAAACATTTTATTTTGATGAAAGTGATTATTCATACACATTTACAGGTTGGAAAATTGATAATTCAAGTAAATTTATACCATTAGAAACAGTATTTCAACCAGGAGATACGGTTTCATTAAATACATTACTTGAATTTGATACAGATAATGATGGAATAATTCAATTAGATGCATTGTGGGGAAAAGTTATATATGCTCAAAATCCATATGAAACAGTATATTATACAGATTATTGGATATTAGATATGAACAAAACAAAAACATATGCTAAAACAAATGCATGGAATTATAAGTATGAAAATGATGTTTTAACTCTAAATGATGGTAAAGATAAAGATAATCCAATTAGTTCATTAGATTATGCATATTACTTGTTATATAAAGCAGATTATTTAAATAATTTTTCTAATGCAAATTTTAAAA
>CAKPPL010000113.1 GCA_934177555.1 uncultured Clostridia bacterium | reverse complement strand
AGACTTACTCCTGCTAATATTAGTAATACTACTATTGTTACTACAAGTGCTATTAATGTTATTCCTCGATTATTTCTTATCTTTATTTCCATAACCATCACTCCTTTTATTTCTTTTGTCTCTTTTATTTGTATAATTAAGGAGAATAAAAAGTAGCAAAAACATTGATAATAAATGATTTTTTAAAAAATCAAAAATAAAGTTTAAATGATTTTATTTTTTATAAATATCTTGTTTTGCTTGAAATCTAATGATATAATTAAACAAATAATATCTTTAATTATACAAATTAAAGATAAAAAACTATAAGGAAATGAATAAATACTTTCATTTCCTTATAGTTTTTTAGTTATATGTTAATGCACATTTATAGTCCATTCCTTCATAAATATGTGTTATATATTTTCCATTTTCATTATTATGTTCAGATTTATTAACTCTACAATAAAACATTCTTCCATTATGTCTATTACCTATTTTTCCATCATACCAAATAATATCATCTTGTCCTTTATTTTCTGTCCAAGTTGGAAATCTTAATGAACTTTCCCATAAATAATTATCAAAATAATATATATCAAATCCTGTTGTAGAGCTTACCACTTCTACAATTTTTCCCTGCTTGCTTTCTCTGTATATGTTACCATCAAGGTTTGAATTAAATAAATATACATAGCTTGAACTATCATCTTTTCCAACAGAACTTGCTAAATTTCCATTAATGTTTGAATTATATAATGAAATTTTACTATTTGCATTATTAGCAACTACTGCTGCTCCATTTGTTGAATTTCTATTATTAGAAATCGTTGTACTTGTTACTGTTATCTCTCCACCATCTTGCGCCCAAATTGCATAATGTGTTGATAATCCTGTTATTGATATTTTTGAATTTTTAACTGTTGAAACTGCTTTTGTATTTCTTGTAACTAAACCATATGCAACAGAATTTATTGTTATTCCATCAATATTTGTATTACTATTTTCTAGTGTCATTATTGCACATCCATTAGAATCTCCACTGTATTTTATATTTCCTCCTTGTATACTTAGTGTTTTATAATTGCTTATAGTCCATCCAGATTTTGTTAAATCCACATCAACATTTTTTAAACTTAAATTTCCAGCATTAATAATAGTACCTGTAGCACTAACTAGTTTTCCACTTCCTTGTATTGAAAGAGTACCATTGTTTAATAGCACATATTTATTACTATATTGCATAGTCTTACCATTTAATAAAAATGTTATATTTTTTCCATTCGGTACTGTTGCACTTTCTGTTTGATTAGTTAATAATTTTACTGTACCACTAGAAGATATAGCATTAAATGCATTTTGAACACTTGTATATTTAATCTGGTTATATTCTGCTATTGCTAGTCCTGTTTTTATAGTTAAAATACTAGATTTTTTCTCATTTCCTGCATTATCAGATATATACCCATATGCATAATATGTTGTATTTGGTTGCAAATTTTCTATTGTAGCTTGTGTTTGTAGTTTAGCACTTTCACCATTTTTATATAAATAAACTCCTTTACTTTTTATCCCACTTCCTCCTAATTCTTCTGTTGAACTAATTTCAATAGTTGCTCTTGTCGCTATTGTACTAGAAGCTGATCCTTTAATAGTTATATTAGGTGCAATTTTATCTATTATTTTAACATTATATGTTGCATAACTTCCTGTTTGACCTGTACTATCAATTAATCTTGCATACATTGTTCCATTTTGAGTAAATGTTATAGAGTTTTCATTTTTCCAACTTTTATTATCTGTACAAGATTGTATTGTGTATCCTGTAGTTGAACTATTTGATTTGGCTGTTACAACTACATTTCCATTTGTCCAAGTTGTTTTATCAGCATTTAGTGAAACACCTGGAATAGTTTCTGTTTTTATAGATTTCACTTCACTTATTAATCCATCTTCATTCTTTACCCATACATAATATGTTGTTGATTGAATTAACGGAGAAATTACTTGTGTAATAGATGTTTGATTTGTTATATTTGTAAATTTTGTTGGTATTTCATCTGTAGTTGATATTGCATATCCTGATATTCCTGTTTCATCATCATGTGCTTTAATTGTTAAACTGTTTGATGTTGTTGTAATTGAATCTATAATTGGTTGTGTTGTATCTTTCCAAACTGCATATAATGTTATATTTTTCCCATCAATATATGTAGAACCTGGCATATAAGATATTTCTTTTGATACAGAAGCTATTGCCCAACCTTCAAAATTAAAATTATTTCTATTTGGTGTGTCTGAAATAATTACTGCTGGATAGCCTATTCTATTG
>CAKPPL010000112.1 GCA_934177555.1 uncultured Clostridia bacterium | reverse complement strand
TATTGATATTTTGAGATATTTCATTTGCTGTTTCTTCATCAATACTTTTTTCTATATTTATTTTTTGACCATTCAGCCAAGTTTTTATAATATCAATATTATCCTGAAATACATTTGCTCCTCTTCCTATTTGATAGGCTTTTTCTATAGCTCCATTAATATCATAATTTACCTCTAAACTTTCATATGTTACTTCACTTTCATATTCGCCATGCTTCAGTATTAATTGATTAGATAATTTAGTAGAATATATGTCATTAAGTTTTTGTGCTACTTCTTCTTTAGTCATCCCTGATACATCTAATTGACCTATTGTTATTCCTTTCATCATTTTTACACTACCTAAATTAATCACTGCAAATATAGTCGAAAATATAGCTGCTAATATTACTATTAAGCCAATTATTAATAGAACTATTCCTATTATGTCTTTTTTCTTACGTTCTGAGGCTTCTTCTTTTGTTGGTTCTTGTTCTAGTTCTTGTATTGCTTTTTCTTCATTTGGTTTTGTCTCTTCTTTCTCTTCAGTAATATCTTTTTCTATTTCTTTTTCTTTTTCTTTGTTTTCTTCTTGTAAATTTTCAGTGTTTTCTATTTGATCATTTTCAATTTTTTCTGGGTGTTCTAATAACTTTACACCATTTTGATCTTTTTCTTGATTTTCTCCCATTTTTCACTCCTTTTGCCTCTTATTATATAATACCACATTTTTGTTTTTTTGACAATTTTTTTTCAAAACTTTTCTTATTTATATATATGTTTTTTTGTATTTTTTATTACTTTTCAAAAAAATTTACATTTTTTTTGAAAAAATACTTGAATATTGTAAATTTTAATATTATAATTGTTCTAACAAAAGATGAGGGAGATTTAAAATGGAATTAACAAAAAATATTTTTTTTAACACAGATAAATTAATTGAAAATACAACAATAAAAATTTCTTATACAGGAAAATTATTTCAAGATGCATCAACAGATGTTACTATTCATTATGGTTTCGGAAATAATTGGAATAATATTAATGATATAAAAATGGAAAAAACTGAATTAGGATTTCAAACAGAAGTAGAATTAGGTTCTGATGAAACATTTAATTTCTGTTTTTGCAATGAAAAAGGTGAATGGGATAATAATTGTGGAAACAATTATATTTTTCCTATTGAAAAAAAACAAGTTGAGTTAATCGCTTTAGATGACGAACCTGTTTCTTTAGGTACTGCAAGAAAATTAAGAAGATCTTATATTTGGAGTAAAAAAATCCGTTTAGCTATATATAAAGTAATTACTTATTTACCAAAAATAATGTCAGGTAATTATAGAAAAAAAGCAATGAATGAAAACTCATAGAAAAAGACGACAAAATGTCGTCTTTTTAAGTTATTGACCAACCACCATTTATAGAAATTATTTGACCTGTTGTATATTCATCTTCTATCAACCAATTAACACATCTAGCAATATCTATTTTTTTACCAATCCTTTCTAATGGTATTTCTTCTCTTATATTTTCAATTTCTTCTTGACTCAAATTTTTATTCATATCTGTATCAATAATTCCAGGCGCTATTGAGTTAACTCTAATATTAGATGGTCCAAGTTCTTTGGCTAATGATTTTGTCATGCCATCTATTCCAGCTTTAGTTATTGAATAAATTGTTTCACAAGATGCTCCTATAGTCCCCCATATTGAAGATATATTTATTATACAACCATTTTTTTGATTTATCATATATGGTAACACTTCTTGTGTTACACAAAATGCTGAATATAAATTTGCATTAATCATATTATTCCATTCTTCATCTGAAACATCTGTAAAAAGATTATTGCTTGATATTCCTGCGTTATTTACTAATACATCTATTTTCTTATATTTTTTTATTATATCTTGTATCATTTTTTTTACTTCATTTCTTTTTGATACATCTGCTTTATATATTTCTATATCTTCTTTTATCAATTCTAATGCCTTTTCTTCTGATTTATTATAATTTGCAATTACTTTATAACCTTTTTTTACTAAATTTATTGCAATCTCTCTACCTATTCCTCTTGATCCACCTGTTATTAATATTACTTTTTCCATATTTTCTCCTTTATTTTTGAAAATAAAAAAAGCCAATAATTAAGAGTTATCTCAAAACTACTGACAATTTGGAGCCACTTCTCAGATTCGAACTGAGGACCCCCGCATTACAAGTGCGGTGCTCTGGCCAACTGAGCTAAAGTGGCATTGTTGGTGACCCCGACGGGAATCGAACCCATGTCTCCGCCGTGAAAGGGCGATGTCTTAACCGCTTGACCACGGGGCCA
>CAKPPL010000111.1 GCA_934177555.1 uncultured Clostridia bacterium | reverse complement strand
GGCTATAGTAAAGAAAAACAACAATGAAAATAATCATGTATATGCTATTCTTGGAGATGGAGAAATACAAGAAGGACAAATATGGGAATCTTTATTACAAGCACCACACTATAAACTAGACAATTTAATAGTAATAATAGATTATAATAAACTTTCTTCAAGTGGACCAGTAAATGAAGTAATAAACTTAGAACCATTAGCTGAAAAATTAAAAGCTTTTAATTTTCACACAATAGAAATTAATGGAAATAATATGACAGAAGTAGTAAATGCTTTAAATGAAGCATATGAAACAAAAGGAGTTCCAACAGCAATAATTTCTAATACAGTAAAAGGTAAAGGTGTATCATTTATGGAAAATAATCCAAAATGGCACAGTGGAGCAATTTCTGATGAAGAATATAGAATTGCTATGAATGATATAGAAAAAGCAAAGGAGGAGATTCAATAATGAATTATGAAATGATAGAATTACGTAAAAAAGTTGGAGACTTCCTTTGTGAATATGGAAGCACAGATTCAAGAATATATGTTCTTGATAGTGATTTAGCTAAATCAACAACAAGTGCTAAATTTAGAGATATGTTTCCAAATAGATTTGTAGAAACAGGAATTGCTGAAGCAAGTGCAATGTCAATAGCTTCAGGAATAGCATCAGAAGGACAAATACCATTTTTTGTAGATTTTGCAATATTTACAACAGGTACAGCTTGGACTCAATTAAGACAAGCTGCATATGCAAATTTGAATGTAAAAATAATTGCAACACATCCAGGAATGGATGATGGACCAGATGGTGCTTCACATCATGCAAATGAAGATATAGCTTTAACAAGAACTATACCAAATTTAAAAGTTTTAGTTCCATCAAATGTAAAAGAACTAAAAAAGGCAATAAAAATTGCGATAGAGCATGAAGGACCTGTATATATTAGATGTGCTAGAGATGTTGTACCAGATGTAGAATTTGATGAAGAATCTGAAATTGGAAAATCTATAATTGTAGAAGATAATGGAAATGATTTTGCATTAATTTACGAAGGAACAGCAGCTGGAATTTCTTATCAAGCATATGAAGTTCTAAAAGAAAAAGGCTATAAAGGCAAACTTATAAATATTTTTTCAATAAAACCAATAGATATAAATTTAATTGAAAATTTAGCAAACAACGTAAAAGGAATAGTTACAGTAGAAAATCATTCTATTTTAGGAGGACTAGGAGGAACTATTGCAGAAATACTTGCACAAAGTTCACAACATGCAAAACTTGCATATGTTGGAGTTCCTGATGTATTTACTGAATCTGGAAAAATATCAGATGTAAAAGCTAAATATGGATTAAATGTTGACAATATAATTGAAAAAGTAGAAAGTGTAATAAAATAAATAAAAGATGGATTTTTTCCATCTTTTATTTATTTATATCAACATCACTAAATTTAAAGAAATAAGGTTTTATATCAGGAAGTAAATCTTTCATATAAACCATACTTCCATCTACTTGTTGAACTTTCAAATTAGGATATGTTTGAACCATTTTTTTATTATTAAAGAAAGTATTTACTAAATTTGCTCTAAATTTATTATCATATAATTTCTCATTTAATTCACAAATAAATTCCTTATTTTCTACATTAAGATTATTTTCAGTTACCATACGAATTAAATATAATTGTATAGCATATGCAGAAATAAAACAATCAAAAGCCAAAATAAATGTAATTATCCATATAGATGGGATAACAAATTTTTTTGATAATTTTTTTATTAAAAGTGCCATTAAGCTTCTTACTTTTGGCTGAACTACTCTCATAAGAAATATTGCTAAAACTCCCCAAAATACTGAATAATAAAAACATATTCTGCCATTAATATTTAATGGCATATTAGAATAATCCCACCATTTTACATGTAAAATAAGTTCTCCAATGAGACTTACTAAATATTCAGTTACAGATCCAATTAAAAATCCACCTACAAATAATGTAAATCCATTTTTTTCAAAATATTGTAAGAACAATATCATTACAACAGCACCTACACCATATATACTACAAAATGGACCATATAAAAAGCTTTGACGACTTTCAATAACACCATATCTTACTAGTGCAAATAGAGATTCAATAATATAACCTGCTACACTATAAATAATAAAATAAGCAAGAATTTCCCATACTTTAAAACCTAATATAGTAAATGCTTTTTTCTCTTTATTTTCTATTTTTTCGCTCATATTAAACATCCTTTCAAATAATATGATAATTTTACTATATAAAATAAAAAAAATCAAAACAATAGTAAAAAAACAGAAATTCACACCTTTTAT
>CAKPPL010000110.1 GCA_934177555.1 uncultured Clostridia bacterium | reverse complement strand
GATATGGATTAACTGAAACAGCCCCTGTAATAGCAGCAGAAAATGCAAAAAAGAAAAAGAGTGGTTCAATAGGATTTCCAATGGATAATGTAGAAGTAGAAATTGTAAATAAAGATGAAAATGGAATTGGAGAATTAAGAGTAAAAGGACCAAATGTAATGTTAGGCTATTATGAGAATGAGGAAGAAACAAATAAAGTAATAAAAGATGGATGGTTTTATACAGGAGATTTAGGTTATTTTGATAAAGAAGGATTTTTATTTTTGACAGGAAGACAAAAAGATATGATAGTATTAAAAAATGGAAAAAAAGTATTTCCAGAAGAATTAGAAACACTTATAAATAGACTAGATATTGTAAAAGAATGTATAGTTTTCGGGGCACCTGATGAAAAAGATAAAAATGATTTAAAATTATCAGTAAAAATATTTTATGATAAAGATATTGCTAAAAATCAATATCCAGATTGTACAGAAGAAGAATTAAGAAAAATCATATGGGAAAAAGTAAAAGAAATAAATAAAACATTTCCACCTTATAAATATATAAAAAATATGATTTTAACAGATGAAGAATTAATAAAAACAACAACCAAAAAAGTAAAAAGACAAGAAGAAATTAAAAAAATATTAAAAAATTAGCACTCTATACTTGACATTGCTAAAACAAGGTAGTATAATAATATATGTAAATATAAAAAGCACATTCTGGATATCAAGATTGTGCTTTTTAAAACATTAATATTCAAAGGAGGGATATATATGAATATTCAAAAATTTACACAGAAATCATTAGAAGCAATACAAAATGCTCAAAGTTTAGCAATAGAAAATCAGAATGCACAAGTAGAACAAGAACATTTATTATTAGCATTATTGGAACAAGAAAATAGCCTAATAAAAGAGCTATTAAAGAGGATGGGAACATCTCAAGAATTAGAACAAGATATAAGAAATAAAATAGAAAATAAACCTAAAATGACAGGAGGAGCAAGACCGAGCGATGGAATATATGTATCACAAGATGTAGATATAGTATTAACAAAAGCAGAAATAATTGCAAAAAATATGAAAGATGAATATGTATCTGTTGAACATATAATGATAGCAATATTTGATAATGCAAATAGAGAAATAAAAGATATATTTAAAAAATATAATATAAATAAAAATGAATTTTTAAAAGTATTATCAGAAGTAAGAGGAAATACTAGAGTTACATCAGATAATCCAGAAGACACATATGATGTATTAAAAAAATATGGACAAAATTTAGTTCAATTAGCAAGAGAACAAAAATTAGATCCTGTAATAGGAAGAGATACAGAAATAAGGAATGTAATAAGAATATTATCAAGAAAAACTAAGAATAATCCATGTTTAATAGGTGAACCTGGTGTAGGAAAAACAGCTATAGCTGAAGGACTTGCATTAAGAATTGTAAGAGGAGACGTTCCTGAAGGATTAAAAGATTGTACAATATTTTCTTTAGATATGGGGTTATTAATTGCAGGAGCAAAATATAGAGGAGAATTTGAAGAAAGATTAAAAGCTGTATTACAAGAAGTAAAGAAAAGTGAAGGAAAAATAATATTATTTATAGATGAAATTCATACAATAGTTGGAGCAGGAAAAACTGATGGAGCAATGGATGCAGGAAATTTACTAAAACCAATGCTAGCAAGAGGAGAATTACATTGTATAGGTGCAACAACATTAAATGAATATAGACAATATATAGAAAAAGATCAAGCCCTAGAAAGACGTTTTCAACCTGTAATGGTAGATGAACCAAGCGTAGAAGATACTATATCAATTTTAAGAGGTCTAAAAGAAAGATATGAAGTATATCATGGTGTAAAAATATCTGATAATGCATTAATAGCAGCAGCCACATTGTCACATAGATATATATCAGATAGATTTTTACCAGATAAAGCAATAGATTTAATTGATGAAGCATGTAGTATGATAAAAACAGAGATGGAATCAATGCCAACAGAACTAGATGAAATTTCAAGAAAAATTATGCAATTAGAAATAGAAGAAACAGCATTAGGAAAAGAAAAAGATGAAATATCTAAAAAACGTTTATTAGATATTCAAAAAGAAAAAGCAGAATTAAAAACAAAATTTGATAGTATGAAGGCAAAATGGGAAAATGAGAAACAAGCAATAGGAAAAGTTCAAAAATTAAGAGAAGATATTGAACAAGTAAATGCACAAATAGAACAAGCAGAAAGAAATTATGATTTGAACAAAGTAGCAGAATTAAGATATGGAAAGTTACCAGAATTACAAAAAGAGCTAGAAAAAGAAGAGGAAATATCAGAAAAGAGTAAAGA
>CAKPPL010000109.1 GCA_934177555.1 uncultured Clostridia bacterium | reverse complement strand
GCTTAGCATTTAGAACATATTTAATGCTTTGTATAGTAAATGGAATCCAAATACCATCTGGAATCTTTTTCCAAGCCATTGGAAAAAGTACAAAAAGTGCAATATTATCACTTTCAAGACAAATTGTTATATTAATACCTGCAATGATAATTCTTAGCAATATTTTTGGAATAATGGGAGTTTTATATGCAGGACCAGTTGCAGATGCAATGGCATTTGTATTAGCAATGGTATTCTTAATAAAAGAAACAAGAAGTTTAAAAGAAAATGGAAATGTACAAGAAAAAATAGATATAGCTAAAAATATAGCAGATAATCAAAATAAAAAGGTTATAATTACAATTTCAAGAGAATATGGTTCAGGTGGAAGATATATAGGAAAATTAGTAGCAGAAAAATTAGGAATAAAATTATATGATAAAGAATTCGTTTTAAAAGTTGCTGAAAGCACAGGACTTTCTGCAGAATATATTGAAAACAATGAACAAAAAAGGAATGTATTAGAAAACTTAAATAATGGATATTATTCAGGATTGAATAATTCAGATGAATTATTTATAAAAGAATCTGAGTTAATAAAAGAAGTAGCTGATAAAGAATCTTGTGTAATAGTTGGAAGATGTGCAGATTTCATACTAAAAGACAGAAAAGATGTAATAAAAATATTTATTAATAGTAATATAGAAAATGAAATAAAAAGAGCAATAGAGTTTTATCATTTAGATAAAACAAAAGCAGAAAAAGAAATAAATAGAATTAATAAATTAAGAGCAAATCATTATAAATATTATACAGAAAAAGAATGGAAAAATCCTTCTAATTATGACATATGTATTAATAGTGATTCAATCGGTGTTGAAAATGCAGCAAATTTAATTTGTGAGGTTATTTCAAAAAAAGAAGAGAAAATATATAGTAATTAGAGAAATATATTTTCTCTTTTTTTTGTGCTTATTATTTTGTACTGACCTTCCAGTCTAATGAATTATAAAAAGAAATGTGATAAAAAATATAAGATAAAAAATTAGAAAGTGAGAAAAAGATGAGCGAAAAATTATATAAAATTATAGAAATAACAGATTTAAAAGATATGTTAAATAAAACAAAAGATATTTATTCTAATGATATTGCTTATAAAATAAGAGTTGGAGAAAAACAATACAAAGAAATATCACATAAAAAAGTAAGAGAAATGATTGATTCTTTAGGTACAGCATTAATTAATATGGGATTAAAAAATAAAAGAATAGCAGTTATAGGAGAAAATAGATATGAATGGGAAATTGCATATCTTTCAATAGTATGTGGAACAGGAATAGTAGTACCACTAGATAAGTCTTTACCAGAAAATGAATTGGAATCATTAATAAAAAGATCAGAAGTTGAAGCAATATTTTATTCAAAAAAATATGAAAATATTTTAAAAAATATAAAATATAAAGAAGACAATAAATTAAAACATCTAATATCTATGGATAATAATGAAAATATTGAAGGGATATATTCTCAAAATGAATTGATACAAAATGGAAAAAAATTAATAGAATTAGGAAATAGAGAATTTATAGATGCCCAAATAGATTCAGAGAAAATGAGTATAATGTTATTTACATCAGGCACAACATCTAATTCAAAGGTAGTGGCATTATCACATAAAAATATTTGTTCAAACTTGATGGATATTGGTAGTATTTTAGATGTAAATTCAAATGATATAGTATTATCAATTTTACCAATACATCATGTTTTTGAATGTACAGTAGGTTTTTTATTTTCATTGTATAAGGGAGCACAAACTGTTTTTTGTGATGGAATAAGACATATATTAGAAAACATAAATGAATATAAAGTAACTGTAATGGCATGTGTTCCTGGAATATATGAAAGATTATTAAAAATTAATAAAGCAGAAATTGGAAAATTAAGTAATCAAATAAAATTATTTATAAGTGGAGCTGCAGCATTAGATTCAAATGTAGAAAAAGAATATAGAAACTTAGGAATAAATATTGTTCAAGGATATGGATTAACTGAAACATCACCAGTAGTTGCAGTAGGAACAAATAAAGAACATAGAATAGGGAGTGTAGGAAAAAATGTACCAAGTGTAGAAACCAAATTATTAAATATTAATAATGAAGGAATAGGAGAATTAGTGGTAAAAGGGCCAAGTGTTGCATTAGGATATTATCAGGATGATAAATCAACTAAAGAAGCATTTGAAGGAGAATGGTTTCATACAGGAGACTTAGCAAAAATCGATGAAGATGGATATATATATATTTGTGGAAGAAAGAAAAGTGTAATAGTATTAAAAAATGGTAAAAATATTTTTCCAGAAGAAATGGAAAGTTTAGTAAATAAAATTGAAGGGGTTAATGAATCTTTTATTTTTGGAAAACAACAATCAGAAGATAAAGAAAATATAAAAATAAATGTAAAACTAGTAATAGATAAAGAAATAGTGAAAAAAGTTTATAAAGTAAATTCA
>CAKPPL010000108.1 GCA_934177555.1 uncultured Clostridia bacterium | reverse complement strand
CTTACACATAGTTTTTCTTCTAATTTTTCTCCACCTGCTTCTGTTACCCATGCAACTTCTGGTGCAAAACCTTCTACATGATCTTTTTCTTTTTGTAATAAACTTTCTGGTATTAATACTGGAAAATATGTATTTTGTACACCTGTTTCTTTAAATTTTTTATCAGCATAATTTTGTATATTTTCCCAAATTGCATATCCATATGGTCTTATTGCTATACATCCTTTTGTATCTGTATAATCAGCTAATTCTGCTTTTATAACAATGTCTGTATACCATTGTGCAAAATTTTCATCTATATTTGTTATTTCTTTTACAAAGTCTTTGTTTTCTCCCATTTTCTATCTCCTTCATTTTATTGTTATTCTTCTTTTTCTACATTTTTATTACTCGGCATTGGAGCCTCTGCTTCTATTAATTCATCTATTACTATTTGTCTGTTTGAATCTAATTTATATCTTGGTAATTCTGGAAGATTTTCTAGTGTTTCATATCCAAACATTTTTAAAAATTCCTGCGTTGTTCTGTATGTAGTTGGCTTTCCAGGCAAATCAGCTTTTCCAGCATCTTCTATTAACTCATATTCTAATAGTTTATAGATTGTTCCATCACTATTTACTCCTCTTATTGCTTCTATTTCTGCTCTTGTTGCTCTTGGATTATATGCTATTATTGCGAGTGTTTCTAATGCTGCTGTTGATAAATTAGGTTTTATCCTTTTGTCTAAAATTTGATATATATATTCATAGTATTCTTTTTTACTACACATTTGATATGAATTTTCTATTTTTATTATTCCTATTCCTCTTGTTTTATATTCTTCCTGCATTTCTCTTATTATTTCTACTATTTCTTCTTTACTTTTTTCTAATGCTATTATTAATTCTTCTATTGTCACTGCTCGTCCTGCTGAAAATAGTATGGCTTCTATTATTGCCTTTATTTTTTGTGTGTCCATTTTACCTCCAATTTAGTGTTTTTAAATGGTTTTATTATAACATTTATTTATAGTTGTGTCAATAATTTATATATTTTATGTTAATTTGTTTTTATTGTAATTTTCCAAAATATTTATTTAATATCAATTCATTAGCTTTTTTTACATCTCTTTCTTCAGTTAAGTTTATACCTGTATTTTTTATTTCATTAAACATATTATTTTTAGCCTCATTAATTTCATCTAATGACTTCCCATTAAAATCTTCAATATTTTCATATTCAATCAGTGTCCCTAAGTTTTCGACATCCTGAAATGCATACTCTACTTCATCTTTAGCATATACCATTACTTTATATTTTACTCTTATAAGTTCTTCAAATTCTAAATGTTCAAATAAATCTTTTGCTTTTTCTAAATCACTACAATCTAGATTTATTTTTTGTTCAGCTATATTATCCTTATTTAATTCTTTTAGTTTTGTTGTCATATATAGATTAATCTTACTGTTATTTCAATTTGTTTCATAATATAATCACTCCTATGGAATAATTATAAAACAAAAAGGAGAATTTTTAAAGTAAAATTCTCCTTTTTATCTAAAACTATTAAGTTTTAAATTCGTTCTATTGATTTAATATTAATTTCAAGCTTTAATAGCTTTATATAACATAATTAAAAAAATGCTAGAAACTAGTCTAACATTTTCTTTGTTTTATAACTACTATTAATATTTTATTTTGATTTTGTATAT
Organism: uncultured Clostridia bacterium; assembly: GCA_934177555.1. Lineage (GTDB taxonomy): Bacteria > Bacillota > Clostridia > TANB77 > CAG-508 > CAG-269. The sequence goes on along the minus strand of CAKPPL010000108.1, from coordinate 855 downwards.
TGTATTTCTAATCCATTATTAGGATGATATGTCCATGTAACTTCTATATTATTACTTTTTTCACTTTGTTTTCCATCTAAAGATCTTGTATGTTCCATCTTATTTTCTAAAGATTCATTAAATCCTAACTTTTTATTCATTGTTTTTACTAATTTCCAAGCATCTTCAAAATAATAGTCATCACCATCAATATTATTGGGTTTAGTATCAATTTCAATATATGAATTATCAGAAGCTATATTTATAAATTTAGAATATTCTCTATTTTCTAATAATACTTCAGAATATACTTCTCTTAAATTTACTTCTTTTGTTTTGTTTGAATTTTTTACATTATTATCACTTGCCAATATAATAGCTATTATGATTGCTATTATAACAACTATTACAATTACTCCCATAATCATGCTATTAAACATTTTATCTGTATCTTCTTTTTTATTTTCTTTATTATCTTCTTCATTTATAGATTTTCCACAATACATGCAAAATTTGGCATTATTATCAATTTCTTTTCCACAATTTTTACAAAACATAAAATTCCCTTATCTTTCATTATTCTTTATTACATTTTCATATAGTTGTATATATATTGGTGGAGATGAGGAGAGTCGAACTCCTGTCCATAATATTATTCACATAAACTTCTCCGAGTGCAGTTTATTAATTATTTTCATTTAAAAAAGTAAATAAACATACTTTTCTTAAATATATCTATTTAAAATACCCACTGTTTTAATAGAAAAAACAGTTTTGTTTCCCACTAATATGACACCTATTAAAAATATGTGGGAATATTTTTATAGGCGATGCTGCAACTAGGCAGCTAATGCTAATTCATTATTATCAGCGTTT
>CAKPPL010000107.1 GCA_934177555.1 uncultured Clostridia bacterium | reverse complement strand
TACTATAAAGCTGATGGAACAACAATAACAATGTTGTATGGAGACAGAAAGTTCTCATTAAAAGCAGGAGAAGAAAATCAAAATAATTTATATCCAAATATAAAAGGAGAAATCACATTAAGTACAACACAATTAACATATACAAAACAACTAGACGTAACAGTAAATAATCAAACATCAAATATAACAATAGAAAGTGGAACAGGAAAAAATGTAGGAGATGTAGTGTCAATAGAATCAACAGAAGGAACGACAGAAAAATTTTATATATTATCATATGATGAAGCAACAAAAAAAGCAGTAGCATTAGCAAAATATAATTTAAAAGTAGGAAGCAGTACAATTGATTGGAGAAATAATAAAATAACAATACAAAGCACGGAAGAAGGATATGGATTACAAGATATACAAATGATAGGATACCCAGAAGATGGTGGTTACCCACATAATGGAATAACTGAATTTTCAGATTCTATATATTGGAATGAAGATAACAAATATGTGCCATTTGGAGACTCAGATTATATATATGTATATGACAGTAATTCAAAGTTATATACATATATAGAAAATTATAGAATAAAATTAGGAGACGTAGTAAACGATGTAAGATTAGCAGCATATGAAGAAATAAAGTCAATATGGGATAATAAAGAAGATTATCCATGGATATATGCAACAAGTTATTGGTTGGGATCTGCTGATAAGATAGAGGAGTATGTGTTTGATGTAAATGCATATGGAGAAATAAAGTATCATGAACGGTAGCTATTGGTATGATTATGGTGTTCGCCCAGTCATAGAATTCACTTTACAATAAATTATATACTGAAAAAATGGCAAGCAAAAGCTTGCTATTTTTTTATGGTTAGAGTAAAATATAAATATGAAACAATTACAAGGAGGTAAAAATGTTAAAATTACCATATGGAATAAGTAATTATGAAGAAATAGTAAGAGATGGATATGAATATATAGACAAAACCCAATATATAGAAAAACTTGAAAATTTATCAGAAAAAAGAGTGATATTTTTAAGACCAAGAAAATTTGGAAAGACATTATTTACAAGCGTATTAGAAAACTATTATGATATAAATAAAGAAGATAAATTTGAAAAACTATATGGAAAAACATATATAGGAAAAAATCCAACAGTAAATAAAAACAAATATCATATATTAAGATTTAATTTTTCAGGAATAGATACAACAACAGAAGAAGGAACAATAAAGGGATTTAAAAATGAAGTATTATCATCAATACAAGTATTTATAGAAAAGTATAAAATAGAATTCTATGTAAATTGGGAACAAGAAGCAGAAAATGTATTAGATAATTTAATAAAAGCATTTTATATACAAAGAAATGAAGAAAAAATATATGTAATAATAGATGAATATGACCATTTTGCAAATGAATTATTAGGTTTTGCCCCAAATAGATTTAAAGATTTAGTATCAAAAAATGGAAAAGTAAGAAAATGGTATGAAATACTAAAAAAAGGAACAGAAACAGTAATAGACAGAATATTTATAACAGGAGTAGCACCAATAACATTAGATAGTTTAACAAGTGGATTTAATATAGGAAAAGATATAACACAAGATGTAAGATTTAATGAAATGATGGGATTTACCCAAGAAGAATTAATAGAAATATTAGATAGGCAAGAAATAAGCAAAGAAGAACAAGAGAAAATATTACCAATAATGAAAGAAAATTATGATGGATACAAATTTTCAGTAGGAGCAGAAAAGCAAATATATAATTCAAATATGTGTCTATATTTTCTAACAGAATATACATGGTCAAGAGAGATACCAGAAAAACTAATAGATGTAAATATAGCAAGCGATTATAGTAAAATAGGAAATATGTTACAGTTGTGTAAAGGAGAAGAAAAAGAAAATATAATATCTAAGACAGTAGCAAATGAAAAGATAACAAGTGAGATAACAGAAAAATTCAATCCAGCAATAGAATTTACTGAAAAAGATATGATATCAATGTTATATTATTTGGGGTATTTAACAATATCAGGAGAATTTTTAGGAAAACCACAACTAGTAACACCAAATAAAGTAATGAGAGATATATATTCAAGCTATTTTTTAGAGATATTAAAAGATAAAACACAAATAAAAATAGAAGAAAGCATGTACAATGAGATTCTAGAAGAAATAGCAATAAAAGGAGAGATACAAAAAGTAACAGAATTAGTAAGAAAGTATTTAAAAAACTTATCAAATAGAGATGCAGTAAAATTTGATGAAAAATATATAAAACTAATCTATTATTGCATAACAATGAATTTTAATTTATATAGAGTAAAATCCGAAATGGAAGTAGAGAGAAAATATCCAGATTTGTTGCTGATACCAAAACAAAAAGAATATTATGCAGTAATGATAGAATTTAAGTATTTAAAAAAAGAAGATAAAAATAAACTAGAAGAAAAACAAAATGAAGCAAGAAAACAAATAGAAGAATATAGTAATTTTGAAGAGATAAAGGAAATTTCAAGATTAAGAAAATATACAGTGGTAGCAGT
>CAKPPL010000106.1 GCA_934177555.1 uncultured Clostridia bacterium | reverse complement strand
AACGAGATACTAATCTAATATACCGATCAGCATATTTAGATTTTTCTTCCTCTGTTCCTCTAAACACAATTTCTATAGTATTACTAAAATCGCTAGGCTCATCAATATCAGTCTCTAATCGATATATTCCGGCAACATAATCTATCTGACTCAAGTCAATGAACAAACAACACTCTGGGAATTTTTTTATATGCATAGGTATTTCCATTACAGTTCCCAATGGTGTTTTAATTTTATACTTATGCATTGCTCTTTCCATTGATAAGTTTATCTCTATATACCCATCATCCATGTAATACATATTTTTATGATCAAATACACCATAAATATTACAGGCACTCATCGTTATAATACAAATAGCGAATATCACCACCTGGCACACTTGAAATACGTTATTTATTTTTCCTCTTGCTAAACGGACAAAATATAAACCTACAATTAATGATAATACAATTATCACTAATAGGTAATATTTAATCATGAATTCATTTTTTTCACTTACAAAAAAAGGTAAAAAAAATAACCCCAAAATGTTAAATCCTATTATAGAACCCGATATAAAACCAAATGACCTTCTTGTTTGGTTTAATCTTTCTATATCTACACTCCGTCTATTACCTAGCAAATTTAAATAACGAGTATAAAGAAATTCTATTAATTTGCTAATAAAAAAAGTCATTATACAACTAATACTAAAAAACTTAAAAAGATAACAATATGCAAATAACCATTCATTTGTAATCCCCAATACATCAAAAATGCCATTCACATAACATATTACACCTTCATTTATTTTGTTTATTGCCATACCTACTAACACTTCAATGATTAATTTCATATAAAATCCTCCATTTTCATAACACTTTTCAATAACAAAAATTTTATCTTATAATCGCGAAATTTAAAACATCTCCTTTTAGCTATATCGCTCTAAAATTTGCTGTTATCCCTCCTATCTTTTCAATTCTCATACATAATATCATCTAAGTCAGCGTTTAAAAGACGATTTTGTCGCAAAAAATACCGAACTCAAAAGTTATCACTTCTAATCTAACTCTTAAGTTCGGTATAAATTACTATATATTTGATATTATCAAGCAGCCTTGAGTTTTCTAATATTTTCAGGATTATTTCTTTCTGAAAACGATATATGATAAAAATTCCATAAAAAAATGTATTATGTCATTTGCATTACCAAAACTATCAGACAAAGAATATGCAAATTTATCATTATATCCCTCTGAAAAAGAATTTACACAAATTATTATGACTTGCCACTTAATCCTCTATTTTCACGCTACCAAATCTCCTATTATTTATGATATGACCATCATTATCCATGATAGTATATGTATTTTTTTGAATCACCAGTGTATTATCACTTTCATTGATATAACACTTCTGCAATACTGATTTTTCGGTATTTGAGTCTATAACAGCAAAATTTTCATCATTTAAATTTACAATACCATATTCTTTTCTATTTTTTGCATAATTATAACCATCATCATAAGAACTATATATAAGATATGTAAAAACCACCATCATCATTGCTATAAAATACATGATTTTAAATACCTTTCTTTTTTCTAACCCATCATTCACCTTATCATCTTGAATAGTTGCATTATACCAAGGCTCATCTATAAAGTATCCCCACAAAAGAGTAATAATTACATGACATGTAATTATTAATACAACTTCCATAAATGTATAATTTATAGGAGTAACCCATAATAGCATAGCTGGAAATACAAATATACATAAGAGGCAATTTCGAAAGTTTTCCCTTTTATTCATTGCTATAACACTACAACTTATATAAGATACATAACCTAGCATTGGTGCTAAAAACATCAAATCAAGTGATATATGACCTGTAGATATCAACATTATATTTTGCTTTATATCATAATAATCATACATACTATAAGCATAAAAACATTTCTGCAAATCCAATAGTTGCGATAACAACGTCGAGACACTTCCCGCCAAAAGCGTTATTAATACATCGTTAGTTCTGATAAAACGCCAAATAGAATCATTGTCAATTTCATTCTTTACTTGCATCCTTATCCATCTCTCCTACCACAACAAACTATGTAAAATCAATGCATCATTAACTTTTTCCTATTCTTGCAAAGGAAAAGTCTTTTTTAATAGTTTTTCATTTTACATCTTTACAATATCTTTTTCTTCAACATGTATTAAATCCTGATTTAAGTGCATATTATTAGCAGACATCGTTATGGCCTACTATAGATTTTATGTGATATCTTAATTCTACATCTTGGGAGATATAACAATATATATTCTTTAGTAAAAATGAATTTGGCTATTTACCTTGTCTTTCTTCGAACGTAATTTATAAAAACGACAAATCACCTTACAAAAATAATTGATATAAATGTAGATATGTATTTTTTCACACTTGCATACTTCTACTTATTACCTTCTCTTTTCTCATTATATTTAGGTACATCTTTCAAACACATTAACCCTACAGATGAACAAGCATATTGAACTATAAACAGCCATGCAGGTATAATCTTTGTATTAATTTCTTTCATTTGAATTGCATTATATGTCTCAACATATTGAGCTATATTCATATTTTTTAATCCAAGATACATATATTTAATTATATCCTCATA
>CAKPPL010000105.1 GCA_934177555.1 uncultured Clostridia bacterium | reverse complement strand
GGATATTTATATGCTATTGCCCATTTTGGAACTTTGCTTGTTGTTCCCATAATTTTTCTTAATTCCAAATTATCTACTTTTACTACTGCTCCATCTATTCCAAAAGTTAAATTTTCTCTTTCATCTCCAATTTTATTTATTGCTGAAATTACTTCATCTTCATCTGTACAATATATTCTTACTGGATTTACATTAAATCCTATACTGTCTAAATATTCTAATTCTTCATAATGTGAATTAAAGTCTTTTCCTTTTACTTTTTGAACATTGAATATATATATATCTAATGGTCTATTTTTAGTTATATTACTATCTAATTGCCTTAATGACCCTGCTGCTGCATTACGTGCATTAGCAAATAATTCTTCTTCATTTTCTTCTCTTTCTTGGTTCATTTTTTCGAATTCTGATTTTGATATGAAAACTTCTCCCCTTACTGTTATATTTAACTTTTCTGGCAATTCTTGTGGAATTGTTTTTATTGTTTTTAAGTTTTCTGTTACATCTTCTCCAATTAAACCATTTCCTCTTGTTGCTCCTCTTATTAGTTTTCCATTTTGATATTCTAACGCTGCTGATAAACCATCTATTTTAGTTTCCACAACAAATTTAGGATTTTTAATTCCATTTTCATCAGCTTGTTTTTTTACTCTTTCTATAAACTCTTTAATTTCATCAAAATTAAATACATCTTGTAAACTTTGTAATGGTACTTCATGTTCTACTTTTTGAAATCCTTCTTTAACTGTTCCTCCAACTTTTTGTGTTAATGATGTTTTTGTAATTAATTCAGGATATTGCATTTCTAAAGTTCTTAATTCTAACATCATCATATCATATTCAAAATCTGATATTTCTGGTTTGTCATCATAATAATATTTTGTTGCATAATATTCTGTTTTTTCTCTTAGTTCTTTAATTCTTTTTTCAGCTTGTTTTTTATCCATTATTATTCCTCATATAATTTGTATTTAGGTTTTTATAAAACCTATAAAATAATATAAATTATCCCCATAGATTGATTTTCTATGGGGACTCTTAATAGTCTATTGATTAGTTTTAAGCATCTGCTTTTGCCCAAATTATTAATCTTGCTTTACTATCATCTGTACATGTAGATAATGATATTTCTGTTGCACCTTCTGTGTCTCTTGTCATATAATCTGATTCTGTATCTGCTGCTTCATATTTATTATAAATTGTGTATGTTAATCTTGTTCCGGTTAAATCTGTTATATATATTTTATCTCCAATATTTAATTTTTTATTATTTGAGAAAAATAATCCATTACGATAATTGTGTCCAACTATTGTTGTATTTCCAACTTGATTTAATCCTGTTCCATATAGTTCTACTACTGATTTTTCTAATGCAGATTTTGAATATTCTGATTTTGCTATTATTGGAACTTTTAAGTTTGTTGCTGGTATTTCTATTGTTCCAGCAATAGTAAACCCTTCATATTTTTGTACATTTCCTGCTGTTGATGATGTTGTTTTATCCCCCTCATCTACACCTGAAAATATATCATCATCAGTTGTTGTATTATTATCTTTATTTGTATTAGTATTTGAATCATTTAAAAATGAATCTACAAAATTTTCAGAATTATTTTTTATTTTGTTATTATTAAAATAACTAAAGGCTAAAAATCCCATTATACCTACAATGGCAATAATTATAATTACTAATAGTACAGTTAATAAATTACTATATTTACTATTCATTCATTTTACCTCCAATTTAACCATATATTTTTATTATAACATAAATTTGCTTAAATTGGTATAGTTTTTATACTATTTTTTCTCCTAATTGTGTACCTGCTAATAAATGAAAATGTAAATGTTCGACTTCTTGTCCTCCATCTTTTCCACAATTTACAATTACTCTATATCCATTTTCTTTAAATCCTTGTTTTTGAGCAATTTCATTTATTACTTTATATATTTTGCTTATAATTTTTTCATCACCATTTTCCATATCTGCAAGTGACTTTATATGCTTTTTAGGTATTACTAACACATGTATTGGTGCAGCTGGATTTATATCATTAAATGCAAGTATCTCTTCATCTTCATATACTTTACTTGATGGTATTTCTCCTTTTATTATTTTACAAAAAACACAACTTTCATCCATTGTAAAACTTCCTTTCTTTTATTCTAATATTGCTTTTATTCTTCTTACACCTGATGAACTTGATTCTTCTTTTTTTATTTTAAAATGTCCTAATTCTGATGTGTTTTGTACATGAGGTCCTCCACATAATTCTAAAGAAACGTCTCCTATTTTATATACAGATACTACATCTCCATATTTTTCTATGAACATTGCTTCAGCACCTAATTTTATTGCTTCATCTTTTTTCATTTCTAAATGCTCTACTGGAATTGCTTCTTGAATCCATTTGTTTACTAATTCTTCTGTTTTTTGCTTTTCTTCATCTGTCATTTTTGTTGGATGTGAAAAGTCAAATCTCATTCTTTCTGCAGTTATATTACTTCCTCTTTGATGTACATGTGATCCAAGTATTTGTTTTAATGCAGCATTCAAAAGGTGTGTTGCTGTGTGGTATTTTGTTTCCATTTCTCCTGTTGATGCTAGTCCACCTTTAAATTTTTGCTCAGAACCTGCTCTTGATTTTTCTTGATGTTCTTTGAATAATTTTTCAAATCCTTCTTTATCAATTTTCATTCCATTTTCACTAGCTAGTTCTTCTGTTTCTTCTGGTGGGAATCCATAAGTATCATAT
>CAKPPL010000104.1 GCA_934177555.1 uncultured Clostridia bacterium | reverse complement strand
ATGATGTTGTTGTTGCAACACCAGATATGATGGGTGTTGTTGGTAGATTAGGAAAAGTATTAGGACCAAAAGGATTAATGCCTAACCCTAAATCTGGAACAGTTACAATGGATGTAACAAAAGCAATCAATGAAATTAAATCTGGTAAAGTTGAATATAGATTAGATAAAACAAATATTATTCACTTAGGATTTGGAAAAGTTTCATTTGGAACAGATAAATTAGCTGAAAACTATGATGCCATAATGGGAGCTATAATAAAAGCAAAACCAGCAGCAGCAAAAGGTCAATATATCAGAAGTGTATCTGTATCTACAACAATGGGACCAGGACTTTACATTAACCAAAAATAATAAATATAAGCCATAGACAGTAGGCATAAAATAAGACCTACCGAGGCATGAGATTGTATGCGCAATCTTTATGCCTCATGGTATAAAGATTGTTTTTAATTTTTTAATATAAAAATTAAATCAGGAGGTGAAATTAATGGCAAGTGAAAAAATACTTAACCAAAAGAAAGAAGAAGTATCAAAATTAGCAGAAAAAATGAAAGAAGCTAAAATAATACTTTTAGCAGATTACAGAGGAATCAATGTAGCAGATGCAACAGAATTAAGAGCTGAATTAAGAAAAGATAATTCAGAATATAGAGTTATAAAAAATAACATTATAAGAAGAGCTTTTGCAGAAGCTGGAATTGAAGGTTTAGGAGAAGAACTTGAAGGACCAACAGCAGTTGTTATGAATAATGAAGATTATTTAGAAACAGCAAAAGCAATATACAATTATAGTAAAGACAAAGAATTTTATAATATAAAAGGTGGAGTAATTGATGGAAAAGTAATGACAGCTGAAGAAATAATAACTTTAGCAAAATTACCATCAAGAGAAACATTATTATCTATGCTTGCAGGTGCATTACTTGGAAATATATCTAAACTTGCAGTTGCATTAGATCAAGTTAAAGCACAAAAAGAAAATGCGTAATAAAAAATAAGAGTAGCAAACTTAAAATGCTAGAAATAAAAATTAGGAGGATTTAAAAATGAGTAAAGAAGAAATGATAGAAGAAATCAAAAAAATGACAGTAGTAGAATTAGCTGATTTAGTAAAAGCTATAGAAGAAGAATTTGGAGTATCTGCAGTAGCAGCAGCTGCACCAGCAGCAGGAGCTGCAGCAGCAGCTGAAGAAAAATCTTCATTCAATGTTGTATTAAAAGAAGCTGGAGATCAAAAAATAAAAGTTATAACAGCTGTTAAAAATGCATTAGGATTAGGATTAAAAGAAGCTAAAGATTTAGTTGATGGAGCACCAAAAACATTAAAAGAAAACGTATCTAAAGCAGAAGCTGAAGAATTAAAAGCTAAACTTGAAGAAGTTGGAGCAGTAGTTGAATTACAATAATTCATATAGAAATAAACCTTAATTTATTAGGGTTTATTTTTTTCTTATATTGACAAAATAATAAAACCAATATAAAATACACAAAAGGAGGATGAAAATGAAAACATTTGGAATAATAGCAGCAATGCAAGAAGAAATGCAAGAAATAGAAAAAATAATGCAATATAAAGAAAATATAAAATTATATAATTTGAATATTATAAAAGGAAAAATAAATGAATATAATATTGTACTTGTTGAGGCAGGTGTAGGCAAAGTTAATGCAGGAAGAGTAACACAAATATTAATAGATAATTTTAAAATTGATGCAATAATAAATGTTGGTTCAGCTGGAAGTGCAACAGATGAATTAAATATTGGAGATATTGTAATAGGGAAGAAATTAGTGCAACATGATTTTGATATAACTGCATTTGGACATCAAAAAGGATATATTAGTAATGTTGGTCAATTTATAGAATCTGATGATAAATTAGTATTAAAAATGAAACAAACTATTGAAAAAATAGAAAAAGATGAATTCAAAATAAAAATTGGAACAATAGCTTCTGGAGATATATTTTGCACAGAGAGTAAAATGAGAGAGAAAATAAGAAATAAATTTAATGCAGATGCAATAGAAATGGAAGGAGCAGCAATAGCACAAGTTTGTAAATTGGATGAAATTCCGTTTATAGTAATAAGAAGTATATCAGATAAGCCAAATGGAAAAAATGAAATTACATTTGAGCAATTTTTAGAAAAAGCTTCTAAAAGATGTGCTGAAATAATAAAAGTGTTTTTTGAATAAAGGTTACATAAATTGAATAAAACTATGAAAAAAGCTTGATTTTAACTAGAAAATGTGATAAAATATATATGTATTTTAAAAAATTGAAAGTTAGGAGAAGGAAATGGGAGTATTAGCAGGTTTAAGAGAAGTAATATATAATTTTTCAAATCCAGTAAGAGATGAACATGTACTAGAAAATGATATTTCAGATGATAGCTTTATTGAAATTGCTAGAAATAGTGGAATGTCACAAGAAGATATAAATGAATTATTAGGAAATAGAAAAGGTGTTAAATTAGTGTTTAAAACACAAGAAAAAAATAAAAATAATTTAAGAAGTCAAGAAAAAATTTCTAATACTAGAGGAAGAAAACAAGAACAAAAAGAAATTGAAATTGAAGAGAGATAAAAAATTATAGATAAAATTATGATTAAAATAATTTTATCTATTTTTTTTTTGACAAAAAAACAGAAATTTTTAAGAAAATCATTTACATTTTGTAATATTTTGTATAAAATATATAAAGTTATATCCAAATAGATAAAAACCAAAGAAAATGTAACTTAAGAAAGGGGTAAATCAATGAAAATATTGATGCTAACATGGGAATATCCACCAAGAGTAG
>CAKPPL010000103.1 GCA_934177555.1 uncultured Clostridia bacterium | reverse complement strand
AAATATAATAGATACGCAAATACCAATACATGAAAAATATGGAGGAGTAGTGCCAGAAATAGCATCAAGAAATCATATAGAAGCAATATCAAGAGTAACCCAAAAAGCAGTAGAAGAGGCCAAAATAACAATTGATGATATAGATGCCATAACTCCAACATATGGTCCAGGATTAGTAGGAGCATTGCTTGTAGGATTATCATATGCAAAAGCATTAAATTATGCAACAGGAAAACCATTAGTGGGAGTAAATCATGTGCAAGGACATATTGCAGCAAATTATATAACACACAGTGACTTAAAGCCCCCTTTTTTATGTGTAATGATGTCAGGTGGGAATACACAAATAATACATGTAAAAGGTTATACAGAATTTGAAGTATTAGGAAAAACAAGAGATGATGCAATAGGAGAAGCTTTTGATAAAGTTGCTAGAGTTGTTGGACTTGGATATCCGGGTGGACCAAAAGTTGATAATTTAGCAAAAAATGGAAAACCTACAATTAAGTTACCAGTTACACATTTTGATAATTTAGATTTTAGTTTTAGTGGAATAAAAACAGCTGTTATAAATTTACATCATAAAATTCCAGATATAAAAAAAGAAGATTTATGTATGAGTTTTGAAAAAGCAGTAACAGAAGTATTAATAGAAAATATAACTAAAGCTATAGAACTAACAGGGATAAAAACAGTAGTATTAGCAGGAGGAGTATCAGCAAATACTCATATAAGAACAGAATTTGAAAATTTAAGCCAAAATGGAATAAAAATATATAAACCAGATTTAAAATTATGTACAGATAATGGAGCTATGATAGGTTCTGCTGGTTATTATAGATATATTAATGGAGATATATCAACAAATGTATTAAATGCAGTGCCAAATCTAAAAATAGGAGAATAAGAGAGGAAAAAAGATGTCTATATATGTAATAGGAGATTTACATCTTTCATTAAGAAAACCTAAACCAATGGATATATTTGGAGAAAATTGGTCAGAACATGAAAAAAAAATTCAAGAAGATTGGAAGAAAAAAGTAAAAGAACAAGATACAGTAATAATACCAGGAGATTTTTCGTGGGAAACATATTTAGAAGATACAGTACAAGATTTTCAATATTTAGATAATTTGCCAGGTCAAAAAATTTTATTAAAAGGAAATCATGATTACTGGTGGTCAACAGTATCTGCAATGAAAAAATTTATAAATGATAATAAATATAAAAATATAGAATTTTTATATAATAATAGCTTTGAATGTGAAAATAAGATAATATGTGGAACTAGAGGATGGAATGTAACAGAGCTAGAACAAGATAAAAAATTTATAAATAGAGAATTAATAAGACTTGAATTATCTATAAAAGATGGTATACAAAAATATGGAATGGAAAAAGAAATTATTGTATTTATGCATTATCCACCAGTTACAAAAACAATAATTAATTCTCAAAAAGATCCTGGTTTTGTAGAATTAATGAAAAAATATAATATAAAAAGATGCTATTATGCACATTTACATAGTTTATCAATAAATGACGCTGTTGAAGGAAATGTAGAAGGAATTCAATTTAAATTAGTAAGTGCAGATGGCTTAAATTTTAAATTACTAAAAATCTAGAAAAGGTAAAATGAAATGGTAGATTTAAATAAAGATGTAAAATATGTAAAAACAGTTGGCCCTAATAGAGTAAAATTATTAAATAAATTAAATATATATACACTAAAAGATTTAATAACATATTATCCAAGAGATTATGAAGACAGAAGTAAACCTAAAAATTTATATGAATGTACAGATGGTGAAGAGGTATTAATTGAAGCATTTGTAACAAGCAAAATTAGTGAAATACATAAAGGAAAAATGACAATAAGTAGATTAATTGTAAAAGATCAAACAGGAACTTGTTATATAACATGGTTTAATCAAGGATATTTAAGAGATAAATTTATACCAGGAAAAAAGTATAGATTTTTTGGAAAAATATCAATAAAAGGTAGTAGAATTGAAATGAATTCACCTGTATATGATGAAATAAATCAGACTAAAAATACAGGAAAAATTATACCAATATATCCATTAACATATGAATTGAAACAAAATACATTAAGAAAAATAATAGAAAATGGATTAGCAGAAGTAAAAGGAAATTTACAAGAAACATTACCACAATATATATTAGAAAAATATAAATTATGGGATATTAATACAACAATAGAAAGAATACACTTTCCAATAGAGTTTGATGACTTTAATAAAGCTAGAGAAAGACTAGTATTTGAAGAACTATTCTCAATGCAACTAGCATTATTAAAATTGAAAAACAGTTATGAAAAAGATACAAATGGTATAAAATTTGATAAAAATGTTCAGATGTCAGAAGTCATAAATGCATTACCATTCAAATTAACAAAGGCTCAATTAAGAGTTTTAGAAGAGATAGATAGAGATATGGAAAGCAATATACCTATGAATAGATTATTACAAGGAGATGTTGGGTCTGGAAAAACAGTAATTGCAATGATTGCAGCTTATAAAGCAGTAAAGTCAGGGTATCAAGCAACAATAATGGCACCAACAGCAATACTTGCAATTCAACATATGGAAAGCTTTTGTTCAATATTAGAAAAATTTGGAATAAAATGCGAATTATTAATTTCTAATATTACCAAGAAGAAGAAAACTGAAATTTTAGAAAAATTGGAAAGTGGGAAAATTGATATATTAATAGGCACACATGCTATTTTAGAAGAAAATGTAGTGTTTAAAAATTTAGGACTAGTTATAACAGATGAACAACATAGATTTGGTGTAAAACAACGTAGTATAATAG
>CAKPPL010000102.1 GCA_934177555.1 uncultured Clostridia bacterium | reverse complement strand
TGCTCTATATTCACTTAATTGATTTTCATTGTATTTTGAAATATCTTCACCATCTATTTCTATATTTCCTTGTGTTGGTGTGTCCATTCCTCCTATTAAATTTAGCAATGTTGATTTTCCTGCTCCAGAAGGTCCAAGTATTACTACAAATTCACCTTTATTGATTGATAAATCAATATTATCTAGTGCTTTAAATTCTTTCTCTCCTGTATTATAAATTTTACTTACATTTTTTAATTCTACTATCTTTTCCATGTTTCCTCCTTTTTATATGAAACTTCTTTCATATTTGCTTAGATTATATATTCATCATTTAATAAAGTCAATAGAATATGAAGTTTTTTTCATATTCCTTGACAATTATTTTTTATAATTATATAATTGATATAATTTTTATTTAGGAGTGAATACATATGAGTGAATATGAAATAAGAAATCCTATTCAAAAAAGATCTATTGAAAAAAAAGAAAAAATAATTGAATCTGGATTTGAATTAATTTGTGAAAAAGGATATTATAATACCAATACAGCTGAAATCGCAAAAAATGCTGGTGTCTCTACAGGAATAGTTTACCAATACTTTAAAGATAAGCACGATATTCTTGTTGAAGCATTAAAAAAATATGCTGATAATATTTTTTATCCAATGCTTAATATACCAATAAAAGAATTTAATAAAAATAATTTATCTGAAATTATAAGAAAAATGATAGATAGTTTTATTCAAAACCATAAATTATCTCAGTCTGCTCATGAAGAAATTATGGCAATGGTTCATTCTGATAAAGAAATAGCTTTTTATTTTCATAATAGAGAAATGGAAATGACAGAAAAAATCTATAATTTATTAATAAATAATGGCTTTAATAGTGAAAATTTAATGGAAAAATCTCATATCTGTATAGGTTTAATTGATAATCTATGTCATGAAATTGTTTATCATAAACATAATAAACTTAATTATGAAGTAATGACTAATATTTGTGTTGATACAATTACATATATATTTAATAAAAATTAGTGTATATGAGCCATCTGCCTGAATTCAACATCAACATATATCTTATTACCAAAAATCCCATCTATTTTATTATTAATCTTTTTCTATTAGAAATTTATTAATTGCACTTGTAAATATAACTAAATATGATACTGCTATAAGGAATCCTCCTAAAACATCACTTGTATAATGTACACCTAAATAAATTCTACTTATTCCAATAGCACATATCAATATACTTAATAATACAATAGAACCTACTTTAACATATTTATTTTTAACATATTTATAAATCAAATATATTAAGTAACCATAGAAAGCCATACTTATCATAGAATGTCCTGAAGGGAAACTATATCCTGTTTCTTCAATTATTCTATATTCTGTTGGTCTAGGTCTTTGCAATATTCTCTTTAATAACTGATTTAGAGCTGTAATTATTACTAAATTTGAAAATATTGATATTCCAATTTTTTTGTTTCTTATCACTATAAACAATGTAATTGTTAATACTATTAAAAATATTGCTCCTCCAAAATTAGTAATAAACTTTGCTACTGGTGTTACAAAATCAGATATTAAAAATTCTGATATTACTTTATAACCAATTATATCTCCATTCATTATTTCTTTATTAAATGTATCTTCTGCTAATGCCAAAAATCCAATTAAACAAATAAATAGTATGATCCATTTTAAATTTTTCATAATAAATTCTTTTATTTTTTCTTTCATTTTTACCTCTTATAATTATTTTACTAGTATTCTTTAAATATTATCATAAAAGTTGAACCTTTTTCAAGTTCATTTTCTAATTTTCTTAATAATAAATAGCCATTTTCCATAAATGAATATATACTTGAATCAGAAATTTCTATAATTTTTTCAATTTATAGTTGTAATTTTAATTGTTTTTAAGGCTTTTTCATATAAAAAAAGAGCTGAGCTAAATTTTTAACTCAAATCTCTTTTTCTTCTGGACTTTTTTTACAGTTTTTTTACGATTCTATAAATTCTAGTATGTCTTCATAAATTTGTTTACATTCATTTTCATTTAATATTTCATGTCTTAAATCTGCATATAATTTACTTTTGATATCTTTATATCCTATATTATTTAAAAACTTTTCTAATTGTTCAAACTTTTCAATACTTTGAATTACTGGATCTTTATCACCTGCTATTAAAAATATTTCTAGTTTTTTATTCTTTACTTTATATAAATTTGAATTATATGCTTTTTTTAACAACTTATATAAATTAATAAAACCATTTGTTGTAAATATAAATCCACATAACTCATCATTATTATATATATTTATATTTTCCAAATTTTTAGATAACCATTCATTTTCAAGTTGATAAGATTTATTATATGATTTAAATGTCAAATTATTTAATGTCTTATTTGGTCTTTTATCATTTCCTATAACTTTAAATATATAAGCTAATAATATTGCAAATGAAGTGAATGAATTTTTAGTTGGTGGTCCACATAATATAACTTTTTCTATTTCATTATCATATTTTTGTATATATCCTCTTGCTACTAATGTTCCCATGCTATGACCAAATAAATATATAGGAATATTAGGATATTTAGATTTTATATATTTGGTAACATCATATAAATCATCTATTATAAAATTAGTATTTTCAGTATAAAAATATCCTAAATCTTCTTTATTTTTTATACTATTTCCATGACCTCTATGATCATTAATTATGCATACATATCCTTTACTTGATAAATATTTCATAAATTCAAAATATCTTTCTTTGTGTTCTGCCATCCCATGTGAAAATTGCACAATTCCTTTTATTTCATCTTCTGGAATTATATATGCTACTTCAA
>CAKPPL010000101.1 GCA_934177555.1 uncultured Clostridia bacterium | reverse complement strand
TTCAATATTTGATGAATGAAATAGGCATAGATAATGCACTTATAATAGGAGATGCAACAAATAGTAATAATGAAACAGAAAATCATGCATGGAACTATGTAAAACTAAATGGCAGATGGTATGCTGTTGATACTACATGGGATGACCCAGTTATAATTGGAGGAGGAACATTAACAGCTAAATCTAGATATCAATATTTTCTAAGAGGAGAGTCTGTAATGAATAAAAATCATATAGCATCAGGTAAATTTTCAACAAATGGTCAATTATTTACATACCCAACATTAAGTTCAGGAGATTATAATTAAATTAGAAAGGAATAAAATGATAGAAATAGAAGAAAACTCAAAAAAAATTAATTTATTAAAAGAAAAACTAGAAAGTTTAGGTGATTCTCTTTGACATAGTTCAAAAGAAAATAGAATTATCTAATTTAGAAAAGCAAACACTTGAAGAACAGTTTTGGCAAAAAAATACCCAAGAAACAGCAAAAGTCTTATCACAAATAAAACAGCTAAAATCTAAAATAGAAAAATATGAAAAATCATATAAAGAAATAGAAAACTTAAAAGACTTAACAGAATTAGTCTTAATAGAAAATGATGATGAAATCGCAAAAGAAATACTAAAAAACACACAGCAACTAGAAAGTGAGATAGAAAAATTGCAATTAGAAACATTATTATCAGGAAAATATGATAAATGCAATAGTATATTAACTATACATCCAGGAGCAGGTGGAACAGAATCACAAGATTGGGCAGAAATGCTTTATAGGATGTATACTAGATGGGCTGTAAAGAATGGATTTGAAGTAAAAGAAATAGATTATCTTGAAGGAGAAGAAGCAGGAATAAAAAGTGTGACATTTGAGGTAATTGGAACAAATGCTTATGGATATACAAAAAGTGAAATGGGAGTTCATAGACTAGTTAGAATTTCACCATTTGATGCAGGGGGAAGAAGACATACATCTTTTGCATCAGTAGAAGTTCTACCAGAAATATCAGATGACATACAAATTGAAATTAATCCAGATGATTTAAGAGTAGATACATATAGAGCTTCAGGAGCAGGAGGTCAACATATTAATAAAACCTCATCAGCAGTTAGAATTACACATATACCAACAAATATAGTAGTAAGCTGTCAATCAGAACGTTCACAAATTCAGAACAGAGAAACAGCGATGAAAATGTTAAAATCAAAATTATTTGATTTAAAAGAAAAAGAGCAAAAAGAAAAAATAGAAGACTTAAAAGGAGAACAAAAAGACATTGCTTGGGGAAGTCAAATTCGTTCATATGTATTTTGTCCATATACATTAGTAAAAGATCATAGAACTAATTATGATGTTGGAAACGTTGAAGCAGTAATGGATGGTAATATAGATGAATTTATAGAAGCATATTTAAAATATATTAATAGTAACACAAATTCATAAAAATAAATATAATATTAATAGTCATATTTAAATTTAGATATGACTATTAATTTTTATAACAGGAATGTGATAAAATGGATACAATTATACTGAAATTTGGTGGTAGTTCAGTTGCTGACAATGAAAGATTAAAAACTGTTTCAAACAAAATTACAAAATTATATAATGAAAATAATAATGTAGTAGTTATAGTATCTGCACAAGGAAAAACAACTGATAATTTAATAAAACAAGCAAAAGAAATATCTTTAAATCCAAACAAAAGAGAAATGGATGTATTATTAAGCGTAGGAGAACAAATTACAATAGCAAAACTTGCTATAATGCTAAATGATATGGGATATAATGCAATATCTTTAACAGGGTGGCAAGCAGGAATTTATACTAACCAAGAAAGTCAGAATGCAAAAATAGAAAATATAGATACATCAAGAATAGAAATGGAATTAGAAAAAAGAAAAATAGTTATAATAGCAGGATTTCAAGGTATAGATTCTAATAATAATATAACTACATTAGGAAGAGGAGGATCTGATACAACAGCAGTTGCAATAGCTGCAGCATTAGATGCAAAAAAATGCTACATATATTCTGATGTTGATGGAATATATACTGCAGATCCAAATAAAATATCGAATACAAAAAAACTAAAAAATATATCATATAAAGAAATGTATACACTTTCAAATGAAGGTGCAAAAGTATTACATGATAGATGTGTACAAATAGGCGAAAAATATGATATACCAATAATAACAGAATCAACATTTAATAATAATCCAGGAACATTAATATCACATAAAATAGAAGATATAGGAATAAAAAGTATTGTAAAAAGAGATATGTCAAAAATATCTGTTATTGGATATGGCGTCAATTCAAAAAAAGAGAATATTAGTAAAATTTTAGAAATTGCAAGCAGAAACAATTTAGAAATTTTAAATTTGGAAATTAATGAAAATAAGATTTCAATAATATTTAAAAATATTGTTAATGATGAAATATTAAAAGAATTTCATAAAGAACTAATTGAATAAATTATAGGCATTTGTTTTATTAAGCAAATGCCTATAAAATTTATAAAAAAACTTGTAAAAATTGAAATTATTGGTATAATAGAAAAGTAAAGACACTAAAGGAGGAATTGATATGATAAAAAAAGTAGCGATATTAGCAAATGGAGGAGATGTTTCAGGATTTAATGCAGTAATAAGAGCAATAGTAAAAACTGCTGAAAACAAAGGAATAGAATGTTATGGTTTTATTGATGGATATAATGGATTATTAAAAAATAATTATGTAAAATTAACAACATCAAATGATGGAACAGCTTCAGGTATATTACCAAAAGGTGGTTCAATAATAGGATCATCAACAAATGCTAATGTATTTAATTATAAAGTAGAAGAAAATGGAGAAATAGTTTATAAAGATTTATCAAATGTTTGTGTTGAAAATATCAAAAAAGATGGTTTTGATTGTTTATTTACATTAGGAGGAGATGGAACACAAAAATCTGCAAGAGATTTTTCAACAAAAGGAATAAATGTAATAGGTGTACCAAAAACAATTGATAATGATGTTGCATGT
>CAKPPL010000100.1 GCA_934177555.1 uncultured Clostridia bacterium | reverse complement strand
AAATATAGTAGATACATTAGTTCAAAGGGAAGCAAGAATAGATATAGATCCATCTTTTTTAATAGATAAAGAACAATGGAAATGTATTGCGAAAGAACCTAAAGAAAAAAATTATATTTTATTATTTACAATGCAACAGAATTCAACTATTTTTAATTTTGCAGAAAAATTATCAGAGAAAACAGGATATAAAATAATATTTATAACTGATGGATATAAAAAAAGATTAAAAGCAATACATAAGACAAATATTGGACCAGAAGAGTGGATAGGATATTTTCTTAATGCAAAATATGTAATAACAAATTCATTTCATGGATTATCATTTTCTATTAATTTTAATAAAGATTTTTTTGTTGAATTACAAAAACCACCAGCAACAGGGAATAGTAGGCTTGAAACATTGATAGATGAATATGGATTAAGAGAGAGACTTGTGGAAAATGGTGAGAATTCTAATATAGATAAAAAAATTGATTGGGAAAAAGTAAATGAAAAATTAGAAAGAAATAAGAAAAAATCACTTGAATATTTGAAAGGATTAAAAAATGAGTAAAGAAGGACAACTTGCAAAAAATACAGCAATTATAAGTATTGGAAAGTGTGCAACACAACTGATTACATTTTTTTTGTTGCCATTATATACTAAATTACTTACAACAGAAGAATATGGAATTGTTGATTTATTAAATTCATTAGTAGTATTTATATTACCAATTGCTACATTACAAGTTGAACAAGCTGTTTTTAGATTTCTAATTGATTGTAGAAATAATGAAAAAGAAAAGAAAAAGATATTAACAACTACTTTTGTACAAATTGTTTTTCAATTTGCATTATTATGTTTAATATATATGCTTGTTCAAAGATATGTAAATAATAAATATAAAATATTCTTAATATTAAATATATTTGCACATATATTTTCAGCAATGATGTTACAAATTTCAAGAGGAATTGGAAGCAATAAGGATTATGCAATTTGTAGCTTTATAATTTCTTTTTCAAATGTAGTATTAAATGTAGTATTAATAGCTTTTATTAGAATTGGTGCATATGGATTATTAATAGCAAATTTTGTTTCTAATTGTTTGGGTGGAATATATATAGTTATAAAGCAAAAATTATATAAGTATATAGATTTTAAATATACAGATTTTAAAATATTAAAAGAAATGCTAAAATATTCTATGCCATTAATTCCTAATGCATTATCATGGTGGGTTGTAAATGTATCTGACAGATTAATAATAACCTATTATTTAGGTGCAGGTGAAAATGGAGTTTATACTGCTGCAAATAAGTTTTCTTCTGCATATGTTACGATATACAATATATTTAATATAACATGGACAGAAGCTTTAGCTATAAATGCTAATAGTAAAGATAAAGAACAATTTATTAATAAAATAATGCATGTAATATTTGTATTATTTTCAACTATGTGTATAGGAATAATTGCTATAATGCCATATATATTTCCAATAATGGTTGATTCTAAATATGAGGCTGGATATAGACAAATTCCAATATTGATGATAGGCTCATTATTTAATGTGTTAGTGGCATTAATAAGTGCAATATATGTTGCGGAAAAGAAATCTGCACAATTAGCTAAGACAACAATGTTAGCAGCAATCATAAATATTATTACTAATGTAATGCTAATTAAGAAAATTGGATTATATGCAGCATCAATTTCAACACTTGTGGCATATTTAATTGTATTTATATATAGATATATAGATATATATAAAGATATAAAAATTAAGTTTAATTTAAAAAGTGTATTTAGTATTTTTTTTATATTAACAATAGTAACAATTTCATATTATATTAATAATAATAGTTTAAGTATAATTGTATTACTGTTTACAGTTATGTTGTGTACAATGTTAAATAAAAATAATATTAATTATATATATAGTTTTATTAGAAAAAAGTTTAAGAAAGTTTAAAGGATAAATGTGTATGGAAAATTTGTACTTAAAATATGGAAAGAAAAAGGATTGCAATGGATGTGGAGGGTGTATATATGTATGCCCAGTGCATGCTATTTCAATGGTTGAGGATGAAGAAGGTTTTTTATATCCAAAGATAAATGAAGAAAAGTGTATTAATTGTAAAAAATGTGAAAAATATTGTTCTAATTTTAATAATAATCATTCTAAAAAAATAGCATATAGAGGGATAAACCAGAATAAAGATGATTTGAAAATAAGTTCATCAGGAGGCATATTTCTAATTTTAGCTAGAAAAGTTATAGAAAATAATGGTGTAGTTTTTGGTGTAAAATATGATGAAAAGTTAAATGTTATTCATGGTTATGCAGAATCTATAGAAGATGTAAAAAAATTTTGTGGTTCAAAATATGTAAGAAGTAATCTAGAAAATTCATATGAGAATGTTAAAAAGTTTTTAGATCAAGGAAGAGAAGTGTTATTTACAGGGACTTCATGCCAAATTCAAGGATTAAACATATTTTTAAAGAAAAAATATACAAATTTAATTACAATGGATATTATATGTCATGCAAATCCATCTCCAAAAATATTTAAAAAATATATAGAAGAATTAGAAACGATAAATAATAAAAAAATAAAAAATATATATTTTAGAAAGAAATCAAATGGATGGAGAAATCAGAATACTGTTATTGAGTACATTGATGGAACGGAAGAAATAGAAAAAACATATATTAAAGCATTTTTAAAAGAATTAATAAATAGACCATGTTGCTATGATTGTAAATTTGCATCATTAAATAGAGTTTCAGATATAACTATAGGTGATTGTTGGGGGATTGAAAATATAGAACCTGATATAAATGAAGAATTAGGAGTATCACTATTTATTATAAATACCGATAAAGGAACAGAAATATTAGAAAAAGTAAAAGATAGAATTAATATAAGAAGATTAGAATGTGACAAAATTATTAAATATAATCATTTTTGTAATGTATTACCAAACTTTAAAAGGAAAAGATTTTTTAAAGAGGTAAATAAAAAAAATAGTATAATAAAAACTATGAAAAAATAT
>CAKPPL010000099.1 GCA_934177555.1 uncultured Clostridia bacterium | reverse complement strand
GGAATATTGTTGGGGATAATTGAGGAATTAAAATATATTTATAATGGAGATGTTATGTTTACAATATTGTCATTTACTCCACAAAAAGATGAAAAACATTATTGTGAGGATAATACGATTAAAAAAGTTTATAGTAATGTATTAAATCCTCATCCATATAAACATACAAAAATCGGAAAAATTAAGGCAATGATAAAATTGGCAGTTAGAGCAATAAAGATTTCTATAGGTTTAAAACTTAATAGAAAAAATACAATAAAAAGGGAAGAATCATTACAGGTTCTTGATGAAAGTGATATAATTATTGTTTGTGGTGGTGGCTTTTTAGGTGGAAAAAAATTAGAAAGTTTAATGCATTTATACCAAATAGATATGAATACAAAATTTAATAAACCAGTTTTTGTTATGGGAACATCTATAGAGCCAATAAAGAATAAAGTTATAAAGTATTATACAGAAAAAGTTTTAAAGAAAGTAGATTTTGTATATGCAAGAGAGGAAATTACGGAAAAATATTTAAATACATTTTTACCTAATGAAAAACATATGCAAATACCAGATATGGCATTTATGTTGGGGGAAAAATATGGAAATGTTCCATTTTTAGATGTAATAAAAAAACAGGGAAAGATTCTAATTGGAATAACTGTAAGAAAATGGAATTTTCCTAATTCGATAGATCCAGAAAATTCAAGAAAAAAATATAAAAATGAGTTAGTAAAGTTTATAGAGAATACGATAGAAAAATATAATGCAGTGTTTATATTTATCCCTCAAGTAATTGTAGTTTATGCAAGTGATGTTGATATAGCCAAAGAAATAAAGCAAGAATTAAAAAATAAATATCAAAGTAGTTTTATAATTAGAGAAGACGATTGGACACCAGTACAAATAAAAAATGTTATTGGACAATTGGATTTTTTTGTAGGAACAAGGATGCATTCTAATATATTTGCAACAAGTATGAAAATACCTACATTAGCAATAGCATATGAAAAAAAGACAAATGGAATAATGAAATCTGTGGGGCTTGAAAACTATGTTGAAGAAATTGACGAAATAACAAGTGAATCATTAACAAGAAAATTTGAGAATGTAGTAAATAATAAGCAACAAATATCATATCAGCTTAGAGAACGAATATTAAAAATAAAAGAAGAGATAGATAAAAAAATAAGAGAACAAATTAAATAATAGGAGAAATTAGTATGAATACAGCTTTTTTTCATGATTGTATTTTTATAAATGACTTAAATGGAACTAAATATACAACAGGAGGATTAGACAGGAAAAAATTAAGTGAATATGTTAATTATTTTGGAAAAATGACAATATTTTCAAGAGAACGAAAAATAAATGAAAATGATATAAGAGAAAATATGTCAATTGCAAGTACAGAAAATGTATTCTTTGAAAGCATAACAAGTTTAAAAAAGATATTTTCTAAAAATACTAGAAACAAAATAAGAAAAATTATTAGTGAGTCAGATTTTATTATAATAAGATTACCTAGTTATATTGGATTAATAGCAACTATGGAAGCAAAAAGACAGAATAAAAATTATTTAATAGAGATGGTAGCATGTCCATGGGATGCTCTATGGAATTATGGAAAATTTAGTAAAAAAATATTTGCATTACCAACTTATTTGCTTAATAAAACAACAATAAAAAAAGCACCCAATGTCATATATGTATCAGAAGAATTTTTGCAAAAAAGATACCCAACGAATGGAAAGAATATAGGATGTTCAGATGTTGTATTAAAAGATATCAATAGTAATGTGTTAAATAATAGATTATTAAGAATTCAAAAAAATGATACAAATAATTTAAAATTATGCACATTAGCTAATGTTGAATTAAAGTGTAAGGGACAACATTTTGTAATAAAGGCAATTAGAAACTTAAAGAAAAAAGGAATTAATATTGATTATTATTTAGCTGGTGGAGGAAATTGCAATAGAATAGTTGAATTATCTAAAAAATATGGAGTTAGCGAAAATGTTCATGTTCTTGGACCTTTGCCACATGACAAAGTATTTGATTTGCTAGATGATATTGATATATATGTACAACCAAGTTTACAAGAAGGATTACCGAGAGCAGTTGTAGAAGCAATGAGTAGAGCTTGTCCTATTATTGGAAGTAAAACAGGTGGAATTCCAGAACTTATAGATAAGAGTTGTATTTTTAAAAGAAAAAGTGTTAGGCGGAATAGAGAAAAAAATACTGAAAATATGTAATAATAAAGAATTATTATGTAATATAGCAAAACAAAATTTTCAAAAATCAAAAGAATTTGATGTAAAAAAATTAAAAGAAAAAAGAGAAAAATTTTATCAAGAAATATTAGGAGAAAAATAATGATTTATTTAGAAATGTCAGGAAGACTAGGAAATCAGTTATTTAGATATAGTTTTGCTGAAAGACTAAAAGAAGTCTGTGGAGATGATATTATTATAGACTTTAAAAGAGTATATGATAAAGGAAGTAAAGAACAAGGTTGGGATAATAGTTTAAAATTATTTAAAATTAATGATTACAAGGAAGTTATAAATCAAAAAGAAATTTTTTATAAAAATGCAACTATAATGCAAAAAATATTATATATTCTTTATAAAATAGGTAATAAAATTTATAAGAAGGATAAAAAAAAGTTAATAAAATATCAATTAAAAATGCAACCAATTTTAAATAAATATAATTTGTATTTTTTAGAATTAGGATATTATAACTATGATTTGAGCTATTTAAGAAATACTAAATTAAAATATGTTTGTGGATGTTTTGAATGTGACAAATTTTTTGATGATATTAATGAAGAATTAAAAAATAAAATTCAACCTATACGACCAAAATCTTTAAAAAACGAAAATTTATATAAGATAATAGAGAATAATAATTCTGTATGTGTAACTATTAGAAGGGGAGATTTTGTCTCAAATCCTCAAAACAAAAAGTTGTATGATATATGTTCTATAGATTATTATAAAAAGGCTATTGAAATAATGAAAGAAAAAGTAAAATCTCCTGTTTTTGTAATGTTTTCAGACGATATTCAGTGGGTAAAAGATAATATAAAAGATTTAGATATAGAAATGTATTATGAAGATGGTAATGATACCTTGGATGAGAAGTTAAGACTTATGTATTCTTGTAAGCATTTTATAATAAGTAATAGTACTTTTAGTTGGTGGGCACAATTTTTATCAAGG
>CAKPPL010000098.1 GCA_934177555.1 uncultured Clostridia bacterium | reverse complement strand
CTGCTGTAGATAATACAAATATAATAAAAGTTATACTTCCATTAAATGGAGTGTTAAGAGAATATTTTGATGTAGAACAAATCGTATTAGAATTAGTAAAAAAATAATATTTAATACTTTTTAATCTAAAAGAAAAAATTAAATAACACATGTCTTTCTAGCTGTTGAATAGGTACTCTTTATAGAGCACCTATTTTTATGTAAAAAATGTATTTAATTTATTTATTATTGTATACATTACTTGTTTTGGTTTGGGTTTAGATATTGTACAAAGGTTAAAATAAGAAATTAATCTTTTTTCAGAACAATCATAAAACATTGCAGTTGTAGCGATAGAGATATTACATTTTATATTGTTTATAGATTTATTATATTTTTTTGCAACAATTGGGTAAACTTTCTTAGAAAGACAATTCAATGAATTTATATTTGTATAGGCTAAGTATATACATTCTGCTAAATATTTTGTTCCAACGTAAGATAGATTATATCCAATATATTCTAATTCGTTTTTTATCAAAGAAAGTAGAGTTGAAGCACTTGGCTTGATACTTATTGAGCTTAAAGAATTTGCAATTTTTTCTAAATTTTCTAACAAAAGTTTATAATCTTTATCTTTTTTTACGTAACTATATATATAATGATTATTTAGTATACTCTGAAATTCAGAATTATTAGATAAAATAATAATTGATTTTTCATATACTTTATAATATGGTTGCAAAATATGATTTATATTTGGAATAAAGTTATTTTTTAATTGATCAATATCTATTAATATTAAGTCTATTATACCAGTATTAATTATTTGAGTTAGATCAGGTATAGTATTTACTATAGAATAGACTCTTATAAGAGTACTATTTTGAGAAATATAATTTAATAAGTTTTTGGAATCATCAAGATTGTTACTAATTATCAATAAATTTAACATAATATTCTCTCCTTAAATTTGATATCTACATAATAGACGGAAAAATATGAGTAAGAAGGTGCAAAAATATCTAAAAAGTAAAAAAATAATTAATATATTGCAAATCATTCTATAATAAACAGTAAGAAACCTCTGAATTGAGGTTTCTTATTGTTTATTATAGAGTTATTTCTATTTTTAAATTTTTTTCAAAATCTATTTTTATATCTAAAAATAATTGCTTTATATTGTCATATTTAGAAATAGGATAGATTAAAGTTAAAGTACTTGTATTTTCGTCAACATTATTTTTTGAATACATATAAGAAGAATTATATATATTATTATTTTCATCCTTTAGCGGGATTAAATTATATGAGTAAAGTATATTTTCATTAAATAAAGTATTTAGCTCTAAAGTTATTTTTAAAGAAGAGGCTTCTTGACTTAAAGTAATATTATTGACAAATTCATTAGGTGTATAATAAGTTTTTTGTGTGTTACTATCTACAATTTTATCTGATAAATTAATAGAAAAATTCCAATTTCCATATATATATTTCTTTTCATTTTGAGTTTCTACAAGTATTTTTGAAATTTCTATATAGATGTTTTCTGTATTAGAAAATTTTTTTGATGTTACCAATAAAGAATCTCTTATTGTGAAATTATCTAAATGTATAGGTTCAGCAATTGATGTTATAATAAATGCATTTGAATTTATATTATGGTCAAGTTCTGAAATATAGCATAATATGTCGTTTTTTTCATTTTTTATAATTAATTCAGATGGTTTAATATTTTTTACATCAAGGCTTTGTGTTGTATCAGTATAGATTAGCGAAATATCTAACGTAGTATTGTCCATTAATATATAATCAGATTTTATTCCAATACCATTGCAAGTAAAAAAATCCATATTTATATTTTGAATATATCCATTATCGATAGCTGTATCAATGCCACGATTACTATTATTAAAAAATTTGGAGATTATATTAAAAATATCATTAGCATATATTGTGCCTGAAACTGCAATTGAAAGTCCAATTATAAATATAGCAATTCTTTTTAATAAGTTATATTTATTTTTGTGGGTTGAAAATGCATTTTCAATAGCATTCTGAGAAGAAAGAGGAATTTTATTATATTTTGGGTTTTTATAGTGTTCAAAAACAATTTTATCAAATTCATCATTATTCATTTATATCTCCTCCTTTTTTATATAATTGTTGTAATTTTTGTTTTGCACGTAGTATTTTACTTTTGACAGTATTAACATTAATGTTTAAGATTTTAGATATTTCAGTTGGAGTATACATATTTTTATAATATAATGTAAGTATTAATCTTTCATCTTTAGATAATTTCCTTATTAATAAGTCAAAATCAATATCATTTTCTTTTTCTTGATTATCTTGTTCCGTATAGAATTTATTTATGTCGGTTAATGAAGAAATTTTATTAAAGATTATATGCTGTTTTTCTTTTTTTCGATAGATATCATGACATTTATTAATTAAAATTCTTATAATCCACGTTTTAAAAAAATTATAATCTTTTAAGGTATTTAGTTTTTTATAAGAGGTTATTATAGTTTCTTGTAGAGCATCATTAATATCTTCTATATTATCTAACTGAGAGTAGGCTATTTTATATAGTTCTACTTGAAATAATTTAATCAATTCAATATATGAATTGTGATCACCTTCTAATGAACTGGCTATTAAATCTTTCATTTTCTATCTCCTTTCAGCATTTATTATATATTTTGTTTAACTACAATTCAAGAAAAAAATATGTAAAATAAAAGTAAAAAAATTAACTTTTTTTTACTTTATATGTTTTAATTTGTTTTTTTGTTATTATATTAACATCTCTAGAATTATATTAAAAATATATTATCAGACAGTATGGTACCTTACTTAAATAGAGATAGAATTAAATTAGGAATTAGTGAAAATTGACCAACTGTAGTATATAAAGATTATCTCAAATGTAGAAATTATACTGGTTCAAAACCGTTACAAACTGTTGAGGCACAAGGATTAAAAGATATGTTAAATAAAAATGATATTAAACCTGTAAGTGGATATACAAGTGTATTAATTGATATTTATGTTTGGGATTGTGAAACAATAGGCAGTTCTAAAGTATTATATTATTATCTTGAACAGTTTAAGGAAGATTCAAGTACATACTTCCTTTTACAATGGTGGTTATTCTTTCCTGTGTATGGTGATTAACATTAAAGCACAGGTGCTTCAGAATATTTAGCACAATTGGCTGTAGAAAATGGTATAGGTC
>CAKPPL010000097.1 GCA_934177555.1 uncultured Clostridia bacterium | reverse complement strand
ACTATAGCCATTCCTACTGCTATTGATAATCCTTGTCCTAATAATCCGGTTGTTGCATCAACTTCTGGTATATCAAGAGCATGTGGATGTCCTTGAAGACGAGAATTTACTTTTCTAAATGTCCCTAGTTCACTTTCTGGTATAATTCCTTTTGAACATAATACAGCATATTGAGCTGGTACTGCATGTCCCTTGGAAAGAACTACTCTGCTACGTTTTTCAAAGTTAAAGTCTACATCCATTTCATATATTGCAGTTAACATATCTATAACTGATAATGATCCTCCTGGATGTCCTGCTTTTGCTTCATAAATCATTTGAACAATCTTTTTTCTATTTTCATTTGCTAATAATTCTAATTGTTTTATATCTATCATATCATATCTCCCTTAAATATTAAAATTTACCTGTTACAGTTCCTATAAATTTAAATATTATTCCAATTAAGTTGAAATCTGTTTCTGGGAAACTTGTTCCTGATAATCCAACACTTGTCATTATTGGATATATTATTGCTGGTCCAACTGCTATTAATACACCTGCTAAAAATGCACCAACTACACAGCCTTTCCATCCACCTGTTGCATTTCCAAATACACCTGCTGTTGCTCCAATAAAGAAATATGGAATTGCTACTGGTATTATTACTGTTGTACCCATTGCAGCCATTATTGCCATACATATTAAACCTGCAGCATATGCTGATATAAATCCTAATACTGTTGCTGTTGGAGCATATGGGAATACTACTGGACAATCTAATGCTGGTTTTGCATTTGGTATAAATTTCTCAGATATACCTACGAATGCAGGTACTATTTCTCCTAAGAACATACGTACACCTGTAATAATTCCATATAATCCTGCTGTAAATGTTAAAGACATTATTGCTGGATATACTAACCAATGTGTTCCTCCAGCTATTGCATCTACTGCTTCTTTTCCTGCAACTATTGCTGCAATATAATAGAATATACCAACTGATAAAGTTATAGAAACTATATAATCTTTAAATATACTTAACCATCCTGGTAATTTTAATGTTTCTGTTCCTTGTTTTGGATCTCCAACTTTGCTTCCAACCCATCCAGAAAGTGCATATGCAAGTGAACAATAATGTCCTATTGCTATATCATCACTACCTGTTACTTTACGCATAAATGGTTGTGCTACAGCAGGATATAATACTGATGCTAAACCTACTATAACAGCACCTATAAATACTGCTGGAATATCTCCTAATCCTAAAGCTTTTAATAATATTGCTACTAATGCTGATAAAAATAAATTATGTTGTCCTGTTAAAAATACATATTTGAATCTTGTAAAACGAGCTAATAATAAATTAACTACAAATCCTAATACCATAATTAATGCAATTACAGCTGGGAATAAAGATTGAGCTTGAGCTGTTACAGCTTCTGATATAGGTGTAACACCTTCTAATCCAAATGCTGCTGAAAATAATGTTTGAAATCCTGTTAGTGCTCCTTGAGCAGCACTAGAACCAATATTGAATAATAAATAACCAACTATTGTTTTTATTACTCCTGTTATAACTTGGCTTGCTTTTTTCTTTTGTAATAATAGTCCTATAAGAGCTATTAATCCTAATAAAAATGCAGCTTCACCAAAAATATCGTATACTATAAAATTTAATACACTCATCATAAGTTTTTTCCTCCTTTAATTTTCTTCTTTAGATTGTTCAAAAAATTTTTTTAATTCTTGTGTCATATAGTCTGTATCCATTATGTCTTTTATTCCAATAACATAGCAACCAGAATCTTTAAATTCATCTACTAAGTCACTCATTGTAATGATGACGTCTGGATGGTGACCTAAAAAGCCACTTAAAACATCATGTTCTAACTCTAATGGGAAATTATTTTCTTCTATAATTTTTTCTAGTTTAATTTTTAGCATTAATGAACTTCCCATTCCTGTACGACACATTACTAGACCTTTTTTCATAAACTTTTCCTCCTTTCCTTAATTTGCCTTTAATTTTCATTGGCTTTTATATATTCTATAACTGATTCGGGATCTTTAGCATTTTTCATAATATCAAAAAATTCCTTTTTTTCAAGTAAATCTGATAAACTACTTAATGCACTTAAATGTGATTCCATATCAGTTGTAGCCAACATAAAAACATAATAAACAGGATCATTTGCTTCATTTCCGAATTCTACTGGAGTTTTTAATGTCAATAATGCTATTCCTGTTTTATTAACTCCTTTTTTATTGGTTGCATGTGGTAATGCAACTCCTTTTGTTATTACAATATATGGTCCTAATTCTTTTACACCTTCTATTGCATCTTCTATATATTCTTCTGTAACAACATCATTATCTAATAGTATTTTTCCAGCTGTTCTTATTGAATCTTCCCAATCAGAACATTCTACATTTAATCTTATATATTCTTTTTTTAAAACATCTGTTAACATTTGTATTCCTCCTATATATTTTTAACATTATAATATATAATTATAAATAAAATTTCAAGTTTAATTTTAATTATTCTTCATTTATTTCTATAAGTGAGAATATTTCTTTTTCATTATTTAATTCTACAATATTCATTACAACACCTTTGCCTATCATTTGTCCTCCTAAATCTTTTATTGCATTTTCTATTGATTTTATTGTATTTCCAGTTGCAAAAATATCATCTATTATATAAAATTTTTTGTTTTTGTATTCATCTTTTACTAATTTAGGTAATACTAATATATCTTTTCCATACTCTTTTTCATATTCAAATTCTTTTTCTATCGTTGATGGTGGCAATTTTCCTTTTTTTCTTACTGGTATACATCCTATTTTTAGATTATTTGCTACTGCTGCTCCAAATATAAAACCTCTCGCCTCTGGTGCTACAATATAGTCAACATTTTTTGTTAATATTTCATTTGTAAATTTTTCTATTATTTCATTAAATATCTTACTTTGTATGCATAAAGGCATTATATCTATGAATTCTATTCCTTGTATTGGATAATTTTTTTCAGTCCTTATATTTAATTCATTTTCTAATCTATTTTTTAATATCTTCATTTTTTTCTCCTGTCTTGGTCATAATATCACATCTTTTATTTTATATCAATATAAAAAAACAAATTATATAAAAAAAAAAGAAGTATTTCTACTTCTTTTTCTGGCTCCTCTTGTTGGACTCGAACCAACGACCTATCGGTTAACAGCCGAGCGCTCTACCAACTGAGCTAAAGAGGA
>CAKPPL010000096.1 GCA_934177555.1 uncultured Clostridia bacterium | reverse complement strand
GATTCCATACCAGTATTTCCCATACTACCAATTTCTTCTTTATCAGAAAGAATACATACAGCAGTTGTTTTTACATTATCTAATTCAGTAATTGCTTTTAATGAAGTATATGCACAAATTTTATCGTCTTGACCATATGCTGCAACCATACTAGAGTCAAAACCTAAAGAACGTGCTCTAAATGCAGGAACTACTTCTATTTCTGAACTTAAGAAATCAGCTTCTGTTATATCATATTTTTGGTTTAAAATATTCAAAATATTTAATTTAACTTTTTCTTGAGATTTTTCATCATTGTAAGGAATGCTTCCAATTAAAATATTTAGATCTTCACCATCAATAGCATTTCTTAATTTTTTCTCCATTTGGTCTTGAGCTAAATGAGGAAGTAAATCTGAAATAGTAAAAATTGGATCATTTTCATCTTCACCAATATTAATTGTGATTTTTTCTCCATTTGCTTTTACGATTACACCATGTAAACTTAGTGGAATTGTAGTCCATTGATATTTCTTGATTCCTCCATAATAGTGTGTTTTAAAATATGCAAAACCTGAA
Organism: uncultured Clostridia bacterium; assembly: GCA_934177555.1. GTDB lineage: Bacteria > Bacillota > Clostridia > TANB77 > CAG-508 > CAG-269. The sequence continues at coordinate 2,764 of CAKPPL010000096.1, read as the reverse complement.
TCTTCATAAATAGGATTTGGTTTTAAATCTAATCTTGGAGAATCTACATGTGCACCAACAATTTGAATACCGTGTTCTAATTTTTCTGAACCAATAATAGCTAAGTACATACTTTTTTCTCTGTTTATAAAATATATTTTATCACCTGGTTGTAAAGTTTCAAATGAAGAAATATCTTTGAAACCATGTTCTTCAGCAATTTTTTTGGCAGTACATATTACTTCTCTTTCTGTTTTTGAACAATTTAAGAAGTCAATATATTTGTCATTAAAAGCTAAAATAGTATTTTTTTCAGATTCTTCTATTTTGCTCCAACCATTTTCTTTTTTGTTAAAAAGTTTTTCTTCCATATAAATCATCCTTTCTATATATATCATATAGAGTATATCACTTTATGTTATATTTTTCTATAAAAAAGGAAAAATTATTCAATATTTGGAAATAATATAAAGAATAATTGTGGATAGAAACAACAAAAGAAAAATATTTATGAACCAGCAATAAAAGATTTATCAAAAAATATTTACAAAAAAAATTCGTTTTGATATAATAAAAATGTATAATTATCAAATGAAGAATAATGCGAAAGAGTAAAGGAATGAAAAATATGAGATACGAAAGTGTAGAAAATGTAAATGAATATCAAAAAGCTTGTAGTAATATAAAACAAATAGCTAAAGCAATAAAAGCAATAAAAATAAAATATTATACAAATTTTTCAAAGATATCTGAACAAGATAGAGATACATTTGATAAACTAAATAAACAAATGGAAATAATATCATCAGAAAATGGGCTAAATAAATTAGCTGAATCTTTAATGGAAGAAATAGATGCCAAATATAGTGGAAAAACTCCAGAGATATATAGATATAAACTTGAAGATAGAGAAACGAGAAATCAGATATTTAATGAAATACTTTTAGCATGTTATGGAGCAATAGATGCTGGAAAACAAGCACTATCAGTTGGAAAACTAAAAAGTGCAATAAAATGTCAAGAAAAATTACAAGAATACAGTCAAATATTTGATATGCATGAAGAAGGAAGCAAATTCAGAGAAATTGTTACAGAATATAAAAGAAAAAAATTTGGAGAGCTAGCTTTAACAAAAGAGCAAAATCAAATTTTAAATGAAAAATATGAAGGTATATTAAAAGGCTATTTTGAAAGTACGACACCAGAAGAAAGAGAAAATTTAGGAAAAGAAATAGCTGGTATAAAAAGAGAAAAAACAAAAGAAAGAGATACAGAAGAAGTTGTATTATAAAGAAAGGGAAAACATATGAAAAAAGAATATGAAGAGGCTTTTTATGAAATTGATGAGATATTTAAAATAATGCCAATAGATTTATTAAGTAAAATACCAAAAGAATTCAGAGAAATGATTTCAGAAAATAAATCAAAAGATTATAAAATAAAAATAGAAGAGCCATTAGAAGAGCAACATTTAAAAAAAGAAACAATTATTATATTAGGATTAATATATAGAGACTTCATATGTAGTGCAGAAGAAAGAGATAAATTACAAATACAAGATGCAGAAGAAATTAGACAAATTCAAGAAGAGTTAAATAAACAATATGATATGAATAATGTATTTGAAAACAAGAAGAAAAAGAAAGAACCATATGATTCTTCAAAAGATTTAGTTTTATATGAAGAACCAGGATTTATAAAGAAAATTTTTAATTTAATTAAAGGAATTTTCAAAAAAAATAAATTTTAAAAAAATTGCTGTAATTTATTGACTTATAGCAATCTTTTTGCTAAAATAACAGCATAAATCATATATTTATATGTTTTAAAAAATCCATTTATTGAACTAGATATATTGCTTACAAACCAGTGTTATCTAGTTCTATTTTTTTGCCATAATAACTTTACAAATTAATTAATAAAATATATAATTTAAGGGGAGTGATAAAAATGGCAAATTCAAAATTAATAGTAGTAGAAGGACCACAAGGAGCAGGAAAAACAACAATAACTGATTTTTTAAGATATTCTTTAAGTTATACTAATTTATATAGATTATGTGGAACATCAGATAGTACAAAAACAGGATTAGAAAAAGCTAAAAATATGTATGAAACATTATTGGAATATGTAAAAAAGTTAGAAAATTTGAGTATCAATTTAGTATTTGATAGAACATTTTTTACAGAAGAGAATTATTGCAGATTAGGAAAAAAAGAATATAGTTTTACAGAGGTATATAATGAATTGTTAGAAAAATTTAGTAAATTAGATTTTGATATTTATTATATAACATTATATTTAGAAAATGAAGATGAGTATGAGCACAGATTGGCAAGAGGGGGAAAAGCAGCTTTTAAAAATTCTGCTTTTGAAAAAGAAAATAGCATTGCACAACAAAGAGAATATTTGAAAATGTCAGAAGAAATAAAGGAAAAATATCCGAACATAAAAGTATATAATATAAAATCTGATAGACCATTGGATGAGGTAAAAAAAGATATAAAAGATAAAATTGGATTTTAAATAAAAATACACTGTTTTATAAAATTTGAAACAGTGTATTTTTTATCATTAATTAATATACTTAAAGAAATTATATAATCTTTTATACCAATAAATACTAGTAAAGTCAAGATATTTGAAAAAACATTTTATAAATAATATAAATTAAAAAAGTTAAGAAAGACTAGAAAGCCAATGACTTTAAGAATTTTAAGAAACATTAAGTATATTAATAAAAGAAAAATAAGATATTTACAAATACCTTAAAATAATGTAAAAT
>CAKPPL010000095.1 GCA_934177555.1 uncultured Clostridia bacterium | reverse complement strand
GAAAAGATGGTTTACCATGTGTATTTTATGGAGATTACTATGGTATAAATTCACAAAATATACAACCAATGCAAGAAAAATTAGATATAATTATAAATGCAAGGAAAAAATTTGCATATGGAGAACAAATTGATTATCTTAATGATCATGATATAATTGCATGGGTAAGAACAGGAGATGAAGAACATACAGATTCAGGATTAGTAGTAATTATGAGTGATGGACCAGGAGGAGGAAAAACAATCAATGTTGGAGAAAAACTAGCAAATACAGTTTTTTATGATTGTACTAGAAATGTACAAGAAAATGTCTATGTTGATAAAGAAGGAAACGGTATTTTTTATTGTAATGGAGGTAGTGTTTCAATATGGATAAGAAAATGATATCAATTAAACTTTGATATCATTTTTTATTTTTGTATAAATTTCATCCCAAGAATATACCCTTTCACATTTATTGCTAATAAGAGTTTGGTTAAGTCTGGAATTCATCATAAAAACTTTTACACCTAAACTAGCTATATCTTCACATGTTTTTAAATTATCATCAATAAATAAATCAATATTATTTTCTTTTACAATATTTCTTTTATCAGTATGGTTAATAAATAAATTATCATAAGGTATGTTATTTTCTTTTAACCAATTTTTAGTTATTTGATATATAATATGATTTTTTCTATCCCATCTAGCAGTAATAATAAAAATATTATTATTTTTGGAAAGTTTATTTATTATAGTCGAAGCACCTTCTTTAGGAAGAACTTCACTCATACAAGATTCATAATATAAATCAAAAAATTCTGAATCTTCTTCAGAAGACCAATTATATAAATATTTTGCCCACATTGGATCAGTAATATCTATATCATATAATTTAAAAGGTCTTTTTAAGATTTTTGTAGTATATTTTTCAGCATAAAAATCAATAATATCACTTGTTTTTGCTATAGTATCATCAATATCAATTCCTATATTCATAATTATATTCACTCCTTTTACAAAATTAGTATATCATAGGAGAAATTTTATTGCAATATACAATAATTATTGACAGTAAAAAGAGATTTGAGTTAAAAATTTAGCTCAAATCTCTTTTTAGATGATAACTTACCAGCATGTATGTTGGATACGAACGTGACCGTCATTAAAAACACAAGCTAAAAGTGTAACATCACCCCACTGATATGCATAAATAACATATCCACTTGCCTTTGATGTTGGGATAGGTGAAAGTTTTAGAACCTCATCAGCAGTAATAATTTGCTTTTGATGGTCTTTTCCAGCCCAAGTGTTCATTCCTTCGGCAATCCTCGCAGCAATGTAACGATCAATTTTCGCCATAATTATACCTCCTTGTGCAATAGCACCTTCTATGATGTTTTTTCTTATGATGAAACGGAGTAAAGCAAAATATTTCATCATTTATAATTATACTATATTTTACATAAAATTGCAAATTCTATAAGAGAATAATGTTGTAAATTAGTTTGGCACTATAATTTATATTGCTAATTACAAATAAAAATTGGTTTGAAACGAAAATCATTTAGGTTCCCTTTTTTACAATGCTAATTTTGACAGAATTTACATAATATGGTATAATATGTTACATATGGAGAAATCCATTGTACATATATTTAATGCAACTCCATATATTATTAGATGTTAACATATTTTGAAACAGATTTTTATAAGTACTCTAAGAAAGAGGAATGTTTTATTCTTTTGGAATTAGAGCTAGAGAAGTCTTTTCAGGTTGCATATTTATTAAACCAGTTTGGCATAGAGCTTGTGTATCATAACGGCGATTACAGAGTTTATATCAAAAAATAGTACTGTGATACTACCACTAATTAAAATATGCAATATGATATATGTTAATTGGTGGTAGTCTATTTTTTAACATTACTAATAAATGAATATTTTTAATTAGGAGAAATGAAAAATGAATGATTTTATTGAAAAAATAAAAGGCAAATCATATAGTATTGAAGAGGCAAAACAGATATTTATAGATTATACATTAAGACATAATGGAATTGTTAATGAAAAATTTAAAGATGTTAATGTAGAAATATATCAAAGATGCTTACCAAATGGAAGTAAAGCACACGCAAACACAAACATTGAACAAAATAAAATTAGAATGGTAGCAGGAAAAAATTCTATTATTACATTTTTTCACGAGTTAAAACATTTAGCCGATGGATGGAAAGACTCAAAGGGAATTTGGCATACAAATTGGGATTATGAAGACGATTTAACTGCACAAATGGAATATAGCAATCAACAAAATAGAGAAATTCATATAAAAAGAGGAAAAAAAGGAATGGCAATGGGAGAAGCAACAGCAGAATTATTTGCTAGTAAAATTTATTGGGAACTATGTGAAAATTCACCTGAATCAATGGCATATACAGCAAATACAAGAAAGAATTATGATGAAGAAATATTATTTTTGAAGAAAATATGTTTAACATTAGGAGTAAAAGAAGACACATTATTATCATGGAAAAGTGAAAATAATTATGGAAGAGAGCAATTAAGGAATTTATTTGCAAAACTTACAGGAGTAAAGGATTTTTGGGATAAATTAGAATATAGAATGGATTATGTATCAATGCTTAAATTTATACATACTTCACATCCAGATTTTAAAGTAAGTCAATTATCATTAAACAATGTAGAGAGATTTAGAAAAAATATAAATGAATTGTTACAAGCATGTATGCAACGCAATTTTCAAGAAAAATATTATATTTCTTTTGGGGTTAGCAAAAGTGAATTTGAACAGATATATAGTAAAAAGCAAGAAGAATTTAAGTTATTAAATTTATATCTAGCACATAATAATCCTAACCTAGATCCTAGATAAGTTAAAAATGAATAATATTATAGAAATTGAAAAAAGTTTTAAAATCATTTGTCATGTAGCTAGAAAGAGGTGCAATAGAAGAAGGCATCTCTTTTGCTTTGCATAAAAAAACACCACCCTTCTTGGATGGTATTTTTTTATGAATGATATTTATATCTCTGCTCAAGAGTTCGAACAGATTCGTTATTGGAGCGAATCACATACAAGTTACGAACTAAGTTCTCTTTCTAAAATAATTATATATGAATTATTATTAAATTTCAATGGTAGTATAGAAAGATTTCAATATTTATTATATAATATATACACATGAAGTCTTAAATATATAAATGATTGGAGGAACTTAATGAGTAATGAATTAATAAATAATGACAACGAAATAAATAATATTTTTGATAATATCAAAGATTTAGTTATAAATAGTAGAAACAAAGTTTATCAGACTGTAA
>CAKPPL010000094.1 GCA_934177555.1 uncultured Clostridia bacterium | reverse complement strand
GGATATAAAAAATCTGGATATATAGTTTCAAATACAACAGATGAAGGATATAGATATGGATATTATGATTATGAAGGTGGAGAAGTTTTAAAAGTAGAATATAACCAGATAATGAGATTAACACAAATGAAAGATAGTAATAATATATATTTAATAGCTTCAAAAAATGGACAGTTTGGTGTATTTGTAAATAATAATAAAATAATAAACACACAATATCAATCAATAACATATGATGAAGGAACAAATATATTTATAGTTGAGAGAACAGGAAAATATGGAGCTATAAATGAAAAAGGATTAGAAATTTTAAAAACAGAGTATAATGATATTCAAATAAATGGAATATATATATATACAAAAAAAGAAGAAGAAAATAAGGTGTTTGATAAAAATGGCCAACAAGTAGAAATAAATTTTAATACAGTAATATCAGCAACAACAAATAAAGATTATTATATAAAAATAGAAAAAGACGAAGAAGAACAGTATTCAATATTAAATTCTGATTTAAAAGAAATAACAAAACAAAAATATAAATATTTAGAATATTTAACAGGTAAATATTTTATTATTACAAATGAAACAGGGAAAAGTGGAATAATAGATTCTGATGAAAAAGAAATACTAGAACCAAAGTATGATTTAATACAAAAAATAAAAGATAAAAATATAATTCAAGTAATAAACTTTGAAAGTAATACAACAGAAATATATAATAAAGAATTAAAAAAGACAGTAGAATTAAAAGATATGAAAATACAAAAATTGGATAATTATATAAAAGTATATAATGATGAAGAAGAATATTATTTAGACAATAATGGAAATCAAATAACTGATGAAACAAAATTAGGCGAAATAAAAAAATCAAATGCAATATTAAGAATAGGAAATTTTAAAAGAGTAACATATGGAGTAGAACAGTATTATTATATAGAAGAAAATTAAGATTAAAAAAATAAAAAGAGCAAATAATTTATATAGATTATTTGCTCTTTTGAGCTAAAAGGAGAGAAAAATGGGAATAGGAATAGCTTTATCAGGTGGTGGAATAAGAGGAATTGCACATGCAGGAGTATTAAAAGCATTAGAAGAAAATCGGTATAAAAATAGATGCAATAGCAGGAACTAGTGCTGGAAGCATAGTTGCAACATTATATGCAATGGGATATAAACCATATTATATATATATATTATTTAAAAAATATGCTCAAGACATTATAAATATTAGTAATGCACCAGTTTTAAATGGAATAAGTAATTTTATGAAAAGTAAGAAAATAGGAATATTAGGTTTAAATGATGGAACACTTTTAGAAAAAATGTATAATGAATTAGCTTTAAGAAAAGGTGTAAAAGTTATAGGAGATATAAAAATGCCATTAGCAATATCTACTGTTGATATTAGTGAAGCACAAGAATATATAATAACAAATTGTGCTTCTAGAAGTAATCCATTCGATAATTATATAACTGAAATAACAGTTGGAAAAGCAGTAAGAGCTAGTAGTAGTTATCCAGCATATTTCTGCCCATGTGAATATAAAAAACATATATTTTTAGATGGAGGAGTATTAGATAATTTACCAATATTACCATTGAAAAAAATATATAATAAAAAAATTTTAGCAGTTAATTTTGAAGCTGATAAAGTAGAAAAAGATTTTGATGTTATGGATGTTGTAATGAAAACACTTGATATTATGGGAAATCAAATGGCAAAGGAAGGGTTAAAACAGAGTGATTTTATTCTTACAATTCCTACAGATAAAGCAGGTTTATTTGACATAAATAAATTAGATAAATGCTATAAGTTTGGTTATGAGACAACAATAAAGAATATAGATAAAATAAAAGATATTGACATATACCCCTAGAGGGTATATAATATTTTGTGTGTAAAATAAAAAATGGAGGTGAATATATGAAGTGTGAAAATTGTGAGAAATCTACATATAGAACAGATGAAGAAAAAAAGAAGCTGACTAAAAGATTAAATATAATAGAAGGGCAAATAAGAGGAATAAAGCAAATGATTGATAATGATAGATATTGTGCAGATATATTAATTCAAATGTCGGCAATAAATAAATCATTAGAAAGTGTAGAAAACTCAATACTAGAGAGTCATATAAAAAGTTGTATATTAAATGAAGTAAAATTAGGTAATGATGATAGTATTGATGAAGTAATGGAATTATTTAAAAGATTAAGATAAATAAAAAATAGGAGGAAAATAAAAATGAAAGAAATTAAATTAAATATAGAAGGAATGCATTGCACAGGATGTTCAACAAGATTAGAAAAGGTATTAAATAATGTTGATGGAGTAGAAAGTGCAAAAGTAAGTTTAGAAGAAAAAGTGGCATATATAAAATATGATGAAACAAAAGTAAGTGAAAAAAAATTAATTGAAGCTGTTGAAGATGCAGGATTTAAAGCAAACTAAGAAAGGTTGAAAAATAATTATGAAGAAAGTATTATTAAAAATAGATGGAATGACATGTTCAGCATGTTCATCAGGTTTAGAAAAATACTTAAATAAACAAGATGGAATAAAAATAGCGACAGTAAATCTTGTTATGAATAATGCCAATATAGAATATGATGAAAAAAAGTTAGCATTAGAACAAATTGAAAAATTTGTAGAAAAAGCAGGATTTACAAGTTTAGGAATAGATAATTTTGAAAAAGAAGAAAAGAAAAAATCAAATGAAAAATATAAATTAATAGGAATTAGTGTAATATCAATATTAATATTATATATTTCTATGTCTCATATGGTGGGATTACCAGTAATTCCATTTTTAAACATGATGACATATCCTATTAATTATGCTATTTCATTATTAATATTAACAACAATAGTAATATTATTTGGAAAAGATATAATAAAAAATGGATATAAGAACTTAATTCATAAAACACCTAATATGGATACATTAGTAATGATAGGAGTTTTAGCAAGTTATATATATAGTATATATGGAACAATAAAAATTTTACAAGGACATATGATGTATGTAGAGAAACTGTATTATGAATCAGCTGCTATTGTAATATTTTTTATAAAAATAGGAAAATTTATTGAAAACAAAAATAAAGATAAAACAAAAGAAGCATTACAAGAATTAATGACAATAACTCCGAATAATGCAACAATAATAAGAGAGGGAAAAGAAGAAATTGTTACATTAGATGAAATTCAAAAAGGAGATATTGTAATATGTAAGCCAGGTGAGAAAATAGCAGTAGACGGAGAAATAACAGAAGGAGTAACACATCTTAATGAAGCATTTATAACTGGTGAAAGTAAACCTGCTAAAAAAGAGATAGGCTCTAAAGTTATAGCAGGAAGTATAAATTATGAAGGAACAATAAAAT
>CAKPPL010000093.1 GCA_934177555.1 uncultured Clostridia bacterium | reverse complement strand
CCAAACTTTTTACAATTACAAATCCATTTCAAGTTTTGCCACCGAATACTCTTTTATTATTGTGAGTCTGTGTTCTAAAATCTCACTCACGCACTTTGTATAATTAGACCACTTATACAAATACGAATGAACTTTATAGCATCGGCTCATCACACCAAACACTTTTTAAGAGGTGTTGCATTTTTCTTGCAATAAAAAAGACATCTGTAACTTTTACATTACAAATGACTTTTTTATTTAATATTTAATTATCTTTGCCCTCACAATCAATTTTGAGCCAAATATAATTGCGAGATAATAAACAATGCCTACAAAAAATGTAGGCATAAAATTTCTTGTACAAAATAAGTAGTTACATATAATTTTTCTATTAGGATAGTTTACAAACACACACCACATGGGGTAGATGTATATCCACAATCTGCTTCAGGAGTTCCTTTTACAGCATCATATATAGCATGTAAAGGAGATGCAATAGCAAATTTACAAGAAGATTTAGCAGCAGAGCAGAAAGCACGTGCAACTTATGAAAAATTAATAGATTTATGTAGAGACAATCCAGATGTAGTTGATCCGTTAAGATTTTTAAGAGAAAGAGAAGTAGTACATTTCCAAAGATTTGGTGAAGCATTAAGAGGTGTTCAAGATAAACTTGCAGAAAAGAAATTTTATATGAATGATGGAAATTTTATGAATTTGAATAAAAATAATTGCGATTGTTAATAAAAATGAAGTGAATTGTACTGAACCCAAAAAATTGGACATTTTTTGATTAGGTACTAAGCAACTTCTAAGGAGTGAGTTCTGTATTGAACAGGACTCATTCCTTTTAGTTTGCCTTTTATCCTTTTATTATTATAATAATCTATATATTCTATTATATCTTTTTCTAATTCTTCTATTGTTTTATAATCTTTCATATAAAATAATTCTGATTTTAATAAACCAAAGAAATTCTCTGCTAATGAATTATCTAAACAATTACCTTTTCTTGACATACTTTGCCTAATGCCTTTTTCTTTTAATAAGTGTTGATATTGCTTCATCTGATACTGCCATCCTTGATCTGAATGTAATATTAAATTTGTATTATCTGGTATTTTATTAAAAGCTTTTTCTAACATATCTACTACTTGTGCGAATACCGGATGTCTTGATAAGTTAAAACTAATTACTTCTCCATTAAATAAATCTACTATAGGTGATAAATACAGTTTTTCGTTATGTACTTTAAATTCTGTTACATCTGTAACCCATTTTTGATTTGGTTCTTCAGCTTCAAATTCTCTATTTAGAAGATTATCACATATTTTTCCTATTTCACCTTTATAAGATTTATATTTTTGAACTCTAATAAAACATTGTAATCCTAAATCTCTCATTAATCTTATAACTGTTTTGTGGTTAATTATAAATCCTCTATTATGAAGTTCTAAGGTAATTCTTCTATTAAATCTTCTTCATTTTCTTTAGATAATTCCTTTTTTCTTGGTTTAGAACTCATATTTTTACTTCTACCACGTCGTTCTCTAAACAATGCTTGTGGCCCTTCCTCATAATATATACGTTCCCATTTTAATACTATAGTATGATTGGCTAAATTAAATTTTATAGCTGTTTCTTTTGCTGACAAATGGTTTTTATGCATATATTCTACCACATCTAGTTTAAATTCTCCACTATATGAAGTTTTTTTGTTTTTTAATAATCCTGCCACTCCTTTTTCTTTATATCTCCTAACCCATTGATATATTGTAGTCTCGCTTGGAATATTAAAATATTTTGCTGCATCTGAATATCCATGATATTGTTCTACACAATATTTTGCAACTTCTAATTTTAACTCATTTGAATATTTTGACATAGAAAATGAACCCTCCTTATTAAACTTTTTTGTCTAATAATTTGGGTTCACTTCAAATTTTGAGTTCACTTCATTTTTGTATTCCATAAGTATTTGAAACAGGATCTTTAAATAAACCAATATGAGGTGGAAAATAAGTAAATACAATAAAACATAAAGTTAAAATTAAAAGAATAACTATAGCAAGTTTATTGTTACAATTTGATTCTGAAAGCATATCTTTATAAATAAAATATTCTCCTAATATAATAGAAATAAAAAAGCTTCCAATATCAAATAAAGCAAAATTGGTTCCTAATATACCAGTATAAGTATAAAAAAATATTATTATAAATGATATAGAAATAATAATACTTTTTAATTTTGAACATAAAAAATTAGGTACATCTTTTCCTAAATAAAAATATCCAATAATAGTTATTAATAAAGAGGGATAGAAAACCAATTTTAAATGTTCCCATGTACTTTCATTAACAGCAGAAAAAGCACCAACAAATGTATTATTACCAAACAATTCAAATGTAAAATGAAGAAGAGTTCCTACTATCCATACAAAAATAACACTAAAGATTTGAAATTTTAAAATTTTATCTCTCATATAATATTATACCTCCAATAAAAATATATATAATAAATTATGATATAATATTCAAGAAATTTTTTTGATAAACTAAAAGTGTAAGTACGCAGGAGGCAGAAAAAATGAGCATCGAAGAAAAAATTAGTGAGACATTAGACGAAATTATCAAAAAAGGTGACAAAGAGAAATCTTCAGAAAAACGGAGGTTTTATAATGAAGCTTTAAGAAACATTGGTTTTATTATTGATAATTTAAAAATGCAGTGCTGTTGGCTTAATAGAATTTCAACAGATGCAGATGAAGTTGCTCTCACTGGCTTGTATGAGTCATTTAAATACTTAGTAAAAGAAACAAATGACGAAATACAAGTTTTACAAGGATGCAAAAAGAAATTAGAGATGATTCTGAAATCATATGAATTATTCTAAAGCTGAAAAAGTAGCTCTCATATTTGAAAACTACTTTTTTATATAAATTAATTCATTACAATACCTGAATTAGTTAAATTAGTTTTTGCATCATTTTCAATAGTAAGACCTTCAGAAGCAAAAAAACGTGTAACATTTTTTTGAGCAATACCTGTATTAGTTGCAATGTTATTTATTGAAGAAATACCATTTTGTTCTATATAAGATTTGAAAGTTGAAAATTCTAAATTATCTTTATTAGAACATTTTGGACAAACATCACCATTATCAGCATAAAAAGCACCACAACGAGAGCATCTATTTAATTCCATAAAAATCACAATCCTTTCTCTAATGTATATTCTTAGGAGATTTTATCATAAAAGAAATAAAATAGAAATAGTTTTAAAAAAATATTTAAAAAATTTTAAAAATTGCTTGACAAAATTAAAATAATACTTTATAATTTATAACTGTTAAGGGAAATGCAGGTGTAGTTCAATGGTAGAACCTCAGCCTTCCAAGCTGATGACGTGGGTTCGATTCCCACTACCT
>CAKPPL010000092.1 GCA_934177555.1 uncultured Clostridia bacterium | reverse complement strand
AAAATCTTATAATTTAAATAAAAGCATACCATACCAATTAAACATATTAGACTCATTAGATGTTTACACTAGAAAACATTGTGAAAATGTAGCAACAATAACATGTAATCTTTGTAAAAAATTACATCGTTCAAAAGGATTTACAGAATACTGTGTAACTTGTGCATTTTTACACGATGTAGGAAAAATGTTCATACCAGCATCAATTTTACAAAAACCTGCCAAATTAACAGATGAAGAATATGAAATCATGAAAACACATACAACATTAGGATATCAATTATGTATGAAAGATGCTAAACTAAGACCTTATCATGCAGGACCATATTATCATCACGAAGCACTAGATGGCACAGGATATCCTCAAGGACTATACAAAAATCAAATTCCATTTGAAGCACAAATAATAAGAGTTGCAGATGAATATGATGCTCTTGTAAATAAAAGACAATACAAATCACATATCGGAATATCCAAAGCATTAGAAATTATTATAGAAAACTCTCATCCATCCCCTAATGCAAAACCTAATACTGGCTTTACAAAAGCAGGAAAAAACAATAAACTAATAGTAAAAAAATTAATTCAAGTTGTAATTAATGATGTTGAATATGAAATTGCAAGTACAATGGATTATGTTGAATCATTAAAAAAAGAATTAAAACGTTTTGAAAAAATTCAAAATTTAATAAACAAAAAAAATACTGCCAAAAAACAAAATGATATAATTTATTATGAACAATATATACATATGCTATTAAGACCTGATGAAACAATAGAAACATTTCCTCATTTGTATCAAGAATTTAAAGATGCATATGAGTTAAGAAATAATATGTTGGCAGATTTACACAAAGAAATACAAATAATAAAAAAGCTTAAAGTTTAACTTTGAGCTTTTCTTATTTTACAAAATATCCAATTATTTTTTCTAATATACTTGTATTATCTTCTTTTATATATGTTTTTGATTTTTCAACATTATCTGATTTTTCTAAGTTTATTGGTATAGCATCTTTAGCTTGCATACCTAACTCATCTTTAGCCACTTGGTTAATTTTATTCCAGTCTAAAGTACTTTCTACTTCTTTTATATCTTTCTCAACTTGACCATTTTCTTTTTCTATTGTAGCTAGTTTGTTTTCCATATCTTTCTTTTGATTAAACATTTCCATAATTGAGATTTCTCTATAACTTACAGCTAGTAACATGCCAAATATTCCTATTACAATAACAAGTTGCTTTAATCTTGATGTTTTTTCTTGAACCTTTTTTGATTTTGCTTTTACTGATTTCTTTACAGTTGCTTGTTTTGAACGTGTTGTTTGTTGTTGTCTTTTTGTAGTTGTTCTACTTGGTGTATATTCAGGTTCATATTTTCTTGGACTTGTTCCATATTCATATGATGCTCTTGGCATTATTACTTACCTCCTTTGTATCTTAATTTTTTTGAAATATTCGTAGTTTAGCACTTTTAGCTCTTGAATTTTCTTCTTGTTCTTCCTTTGTTGCTATTATAGGCTTTTTATTTATTATTTTTCCTTCAGATTTTGCTCCACATACACAATATGGTAAATCTTTAGGACATGTACATCTTCCTTCTGCATCTGTATAAGCATTTTTTACTGCTCTATCTTCTAATGAATGAAATGTTATAATACATAATCTTCCTTCACTTTTTAAATGTTTTATACATTTTCTTGTTGTATCATATAACGGTTTTATTTCATTATTTACTTCTATTCTTATTGCCTGAAATGTTCTTTTAGCAGGATGTCCATCTTTTTTAGCAAATGCTGGAATTGATTTTTCTATTATCTTTACTAACTGTTCTGTTGTTACAATTTCTTGTTGTTTTCTACAAATACAGATATTTTTCGCAATTTGCCTAGAAAATCTCTCTTCACCATATTCATAAATAATGTTTGCTAATTTTTCTTCACTATATGTATTTATTACTTCTTTAGCTGTTAATTCTTGTGACTTATCCATCCTCATATCTAATTCATTTGATCCTAAGTAACTAAATCCTCTTTGTCTTTCATCTAATTGATATGATGATACACCTAAATCTAATAATATTCCATCTACTTCTTCTATTTCAAGCTTATTTAATATTTCTTCTATTTCATCATGATTTCCATGTATATATTTTACATTGTTATATTGTTTTAAATTTTCTTTTGCTGCTTTTAGAGCCTCTTCATCTCTATCAATCCCTATTAGCATTCCTTTTGGTGATAATTGTTTAACAATTTCTTTACTGTGCCCAGCTCCTCCTAATGTTCCATCTACATATATCCCATCTGGTTTTATATTTAATCCTTTTATTGTTTCTTCTAATAATACTGGTTTATGTTTAAATTCCAATTTCTCACCTCTAAATTAATATTAACAGATTGCAGCTGATATAGATATTACCAGCTGCTTGTCATATGTTTTTTGTTGTTCTTTTGTTTTTTATCTTTTGTTCTTTATTTAATTTCTTTTGTTTAGTTTCTTTTGTACATTTATCTTTGGTTTCTTTATATAAACTTTTGCAAGTTATATACCTAACATTGTCATATTTTCTGCAATTTCATCTGCTGATATATTTTCATCACATTTTTGCCAGATTTCTTTATTCCATATTTCTAGTCTTGTTCCTACTCCAACTATTACTGCATCTTTTTCTAATTTTGCAGCTTCTCTTAAATTACTTGGAATTAAAAATCTACCTTGTTTATCTATTTCACATTCTGTTGCTCCTGATAAGAAAAATCTTACAAAGTTTCTTGCATTTTTATCTGATAATGGAAGTGCTTTTAGTTTTGTTTCAAAATTTAGCCATTCATTTTGTGAAAATACAAATAAACATCCATCTAAACCTTTTGTTATTATGAATTTTTCTCCTATGTCTTGCCTTAATTTGGCTGGCATTATTAATCTGCCTTTAACATCTAGAGAATGCTCGTATTCACCAATTAACAACTAAATGTCACTCCTTCCATTTTTCTACCACTTTGTGCCACTTCTCTCCACTTCGTATAAATAATAATACATTTTATTTTATTTTGCAAGTGTTTTTCACTATTTTTTGAAAAAATTTTTTATATTATTTTTTTTAGTGTTTTTACTAAATAATCAATTTCCTCAAATGTATTATTTTCACTAAATGTTGTTCTAATTGCACATGCTAAATATTGAGAAGGTGTATTTATTGCTGTTAGTACATGTGATGGCTTTTGACTCCCTGATGAACATGCCGATCCACTTGAAACACATATATTTTTTTCATCTAGTTTGAATATAACTTCAGAAGCATCTGCTCCTTCAAATGATACATTTGCATTTCCTGGTAGCCTATTTTTCATTGTTCCATTTATTCTTATTTTTTCAGGCATTTCTTGAAATACTCTTTTTATATAATAGTCTCTTAATCTTAATAAATTTTTTATATGTGTTTCCATATTTCTTTTCGCTATTTCACATGCTTTACCAAGTCCTACAATTCCTGCAACATTTTCTGTTCCAGCTCTTTTATCTTTTTCTTGATGTCCACCATTAATAAAT
>CAKPPL010000091.1 GCA_934177555.1 uncultured Clostridia bacterium | reverse complement strand
CATAATCACTTTTTCCAGATACTTCTTGTAAAATTTGTTTTTTTACTTTTTCTATTTCTTGTATACCAGCATCTATACTTTCTTTTCCATAAAATCCATCTGACAAATATGTTGAATTTTTACCTTGATTGATATATACATTATATTTAACTCCTGTAATCTTCGTGGTTTTCTCAATATTGATATACATTTTTGTTGCATCTATATAAAATATTTCTGGGTTTTCATATACTAATGCTTCTATTGCAGATTGATAACTAGATTGCAAATCTTCACTTCCATATGTTGTTCCTAATAATTTTGAAAATGTTTCTCCAAATTCTATTTTATATGTTCCTGTTTTTAAATTTTCTTTATTTGCATATAATTTATTATATATAATTTTAGCATTTTCATCTAATTGACTATATAAATTTCTATATCTATTTTGTATATCTGTTGATGTACTATTTCCTGATTCGACTCCAGTAAAAATAACATCATTTGAACTATTTTCATCTTTTTCTTGTTTTGAATTACTATATCCTATTTCAGGATATCCAGCATCTCCTATGCCTAAAGAAATGTCTTGGTCCCCTATAAGCATTTTGTACATATTATATCCTAAAAAGCCAATTACGCCTACCAGTAGAACTATTGCTACAATTAATATAATATTTGTTAATATATCTTTTATTTTCATTACATTCCTCCTATGTATTTATCTATATTTTTATTATATCATATCCTGTTAATTATTATCAATAAAATTTGTTATAATATTTTCACATCAGTTACATATATTTAAAATGGTGGTTCTATGAGAATATTTATTACAAATAAAAAAACTATATTTTGGAGTATTTCTATAATTTTAATTATGATATTATTTATTATTTTTTTTAGTATTAAAGATTGTTCTTTTGCAATAGAATTATCTAAAAGTTGTTTTATTTCTGAAGAGGTTTTAAATAAAATAAATACTTTGTCTCAAGAAACAGAAAAAATTGCTTATCTTACTTTTGATGATGGACCTAATATATCTGTTACGCCAAAGGTTTTAGATATTTTAAATGAAGAAGAGGTTAAAGCCACTTTTTTTGTAATTGGAAAAAATGTTGATTCTCATCCAGAAATAGTTAAAAGAGCATATGAAGAAGGTCATTTTATAGCAAATCATGGATTTAATCATAATAATAAACTTTTATATCAATCATCTGAAAGTTTTATTAATGAAATCAAAAAAACTGATGAAGCAATAGGAAAAGCTATTGGTATACCAGATTATTGTGCACATGTTTTTAGATTTCCAAATGGTTTTATGTCTCCAAACAATAAATCTAAGAAAAAAGAAATGGTAAATTTATTAAAAGATATTAATTATACATATATTGATTGGAATTGCTTAAATAATGATTCTGTAAAAAAATATTCTAGTTATCAATTACTGAATAATTTAAAGAAAACTTCTAAAAATAAAAAAACTCTTGTTATTTTAATGCATGATACAAAAGATGTAAGCAATTCTTCAACTGTTTTAAAAGAATCTATTTCTTATTTAAAATCTAATGGTTATATTTTTAAAAATTTTTATGATATTATTGATACAAAACAACCACTATTATAATAATAGTGGTTAGTTTACTAATATGTTTTAAATTCAAAATTAAATCCAATATATTTAGAAACTTTCATATTTAAAAATTCTTCAATATCTTTTTGGGCTTGTTTTGATAGTTCTGTTAGTCTATGTATTTGTCCATCTTTTATTACTAATGGATTCAAATATCTTTTTTTACAATTTACACTTGTGCAATATATTTTATCATTGTAAATATCATTTTTGTATACTGAACTTCTTGTAGCATTTTGAAAATTTTTAAATGCATTTTTTATATTTTCATCTTCGCAATTTAATATTAATTCTACAACTTCTTTTTCTGTATGAGTATATAAATCCTCTACTGATATATAGCCTTTTTTATGCATTGATTTTACAATATCTGCAATAAATTGCATACATACTCTATCTTCATCTTCTGACCATCTAGGCCATAAATTTTTGATATCATGTATAAATTCTTCACATACTTCTAGGTCTTTGAAAATTAGTTCTGGCACATTATCTTCATTATTAGCAACAATTATGTTTTGGTAATATTTTTTTACTGAATTTATATCTGCATATACTGGTTTTTGATATAATCCATCTGATAATGTATATTCTAGTCTATCTGCACACAATCTAGGTGATTTATTATCTGCTATTGGATAAATATGATAGTCATATATTTCTTCTATTTTTATATTATCTCTTTTTAATAAATCTGTTATTTCTTTTGAATTTCTTATTATTTCTTCTGTTTTTTCTTCTGTTGATTCTTGTTTTTCTGCATCTCCATTCATATAATCTATACTATGTTTGAAAACAGGTGTTGCTATATCATGAAATAAAGCTGATATTGTTTGCTTTTTATCTTTTGTAAAATTCCATATTATTAGTGCTACTGCTACACTATGCTCTAATGAAGAATAATTATATACCATATCATCATAAACTTTTGTGTAATTTGTTCCACAAGATACTCCTATTTTATCTAATCTTAACATTTGTGGAGTATAAATATAATCTAACATCCATTCTGGAAATTCTGGTGATAATATCTCAAAATACTCTCTTAATTCTTTATTTAAACTATCTAAATATTTATTCATATATACTTTTTCCTTGTATAATATATTTAGGTTTTTAAATTGGATTTGCCTATAAACCATTTTTTAAATTTATACCTTTTTATGGTATAAATTATGTTGACACTGTAGACTTATACCTCCAGTTTTATTTTTCTATAAAATATTACTATAGTTAATAAAAAAATTCAAGTAGTTTGAGAATTTTTGTTAATTTATGATATCCAGACACTTTTTTTAAAAGAAGGTTATAGACATATTACTTGTCTAAATCCTTCTTTTCTCTCTACGTATTGGTAAACAGGGAAATGGTATTTCCTATTGTAAAAATCTCTTTTCTAATAAAAATTATCACATTATTTTCCTTGCTGATAGATGGTTTCCTCATATTGAACTTCTTTTCCATATTGAATCCATTGGCTGTTTCTAACTATTCTAATACTGATGAACCTTGGTATTTAATTACCAATGATGATACTGTTATGTGTATTGCTCTTGTTTGGCTTACCATTATTGGGGCTGACTATGTTAAAAATAAAAATCATTATCATATTAAAATTCGTGATACTAGAAAGCATAAAAACCGGTACTGTTACTAGATTATACTCTCTTTTTAATATTGGTTTATCCTTATTCAACAGATGTTATTACAATACCGTGGATTTCACTCTTAAATTTAATTTTCTGCTCTATGATGTTTGATTTTTATTTTCATAGTTACCATAATATAATAACGGTTTTTAAACCGTATATTTGTCTTGCAAATTTTACAAAAAAGTATCAAAAACATCCAAGTTTTTGATACTTTTT
This sequence comes from uncultured Clostridia bacterium, assembly GCA_934177555.1. GTDB lineage: Bacteria > Bacillota > Clostridia > TANB77 > CAG-508 > CAG-269. The sequence goes on along the minus strand of CAKPPL010000091.1, from coordinate 153 downwards.
CTAATCTTCGGTCTCATATTTATACTTTAAAACCCTTCTCTGCGTTAGCTTTCATCAATTCTGTCCGGATATCAGCTTTTAATACTGATATCCGGACACTTTTTTTAAAAGAAGGTTATAGACATATTACTTGTCTAAATCCTTCTTTTCCTT
>CAKPPL010000090.1 GCA_934177555.1 uncultured Clostridia bacterium | reverse complement strand
GGAATAGAAGCAAGAAGTGTAAATATAGAAGACTTTGAATATTGGTTAGAAAAAGCAGGAAAGACAAGTGTAAGAGATAACTATAAAAATATGGACAGTAATCCACAATACAATCATTCAAGAACATATAAAAGTAACAAAAAATATCCATATTTATATAAATATGAAGTAGGAGCAGGAATAGACTCAGATACAGTAGGAAGTGGAACATTAGGGTTAAGTAAAACATATACAAACGAAAAAGGATATACAAATGGAATAACAACAAATACAAGTGGAGAAGCAACAAAAGGAAACTTAACAGCAACACAAACATATTGGGATGCAAGAATAACAGAAGAAAATTTTGGAGAAGGAGCAAAAGTATTATCAAATAGTACAAAATATTGGTTGGCTTCGCGTGGTGCTAATTGTGGCACTTGGGATGTTAACTTTAGCTTGCGTTACGCTGACTCTAACTCTTACCTTCTCGGCTATGCTATGATTCTCTCAACTGGTTACGAGTACGACAGCCGTAACTGCCGTCTTCGTCCCGTAGTTTCTCTAAAATCTAGTGTCAAAATCGAAGCAAGTGAAACAGCATCAGATGAAAATGGAACAGCCCATCATATAACACAATATTAAAATATCAGAGTTAACATCAAGTTTTTGGAAAAAATCCTAATATTAATTGACAAAAAGGATAAAATAAGCTAAAATGATAATGCAATAAAAAAAGCCTCTAAATATAGAGGCTAAAAATATTTAAAAACATTATCAAAAACAATAAATAAACAATAGAAAGGAAGAAAAGCCATGAACATTATTATGTTAGGAGCACAAGGAACTGGAAAGGGAACTGTTGCAGGTCTAATAAGTGAAAAAACAGGATTACCACAAATATCAACAGGAGATATATTCAGAAAAAATATAACAGAAAAAACACCACTAGGAATAGAAGCAGACAAATATATATCAAAAGGAAATTTGGTTCCAGATGAAATAACAGTACCAATGGTAGAAGACAGACTAACATGGGAAGATGCAAAAAATGGAGCAATATTAGACGGATTTCCAAGAACAATAGAACAAGCACAAAAACTTGATGAAATGTTAAGTCAAAAAGGTAAAAAAGTAGACTTAGTAGTTAATTTAGAAACACCAAAAGAAGAATTAATAGACAGAATGTTAACAAGAAGAGTATGCACAAATCAAGAATGCAAAGCAACATATAATATAAAATTACATCCACCAATAAAAGAAGGAATATGTGACAAATGTGGATCACCATTAAAACAAAGAGAAGATGATTCAGATCCAGAAGCAATAAAAAGAAGATTAGAAATATATGAAGAAAAAACAAGTCCATTAGTAGAATACTACAAAGAAAAAGGAGTTTTAAAAACAGAAACAGTTAGTATATCAATAAACAGAATGGGTAAAGATGCAGCAGAAGATGTAATCAAAGAAATTGAAGAAATACAAAAGAAAGAAAGATAATTTTTATTATCTTTCTTTGAAACGTTTAAACAAAAAACTTCTAATATAATATGGAGGAAAAATAAATGGTAACAATAAAATCAAAAAGAGAAATTGAATTAATGAGAGAAGCTTGTAGAGTAACAGCATTAACACATAAAGCAATAGAAGAAGCAATAAAACCAGGAATGACAACAGCAGATATAGACAAAATAGCAGAAGATACAATGAAAAAATATGGAGCAATATCAGCTGAAAAAGGATATGATTCAAGAATAAAAGGAGTACCACCATATCCAGCAGCAACATGTATATCAATAAATGATGAAGTAATACATGGAGTACCATCAAAAAAAAGATATATAAAAGATGGAGACATAGTAAGTGTAGATTTGGTTGCATTAAAAAATGGATTTAACGGAGATGCAGCCAGAACATTCATGGTTGGAAATGTATCAGAAGAAGCAAAAAGATTAGTAGAAGTTACAAAACAAGCATTTTTTGAAGGAATAAAATATGCAAAAAAAGGAAATAGAATTGGTGATGTATCACATGCAATAGGAGAGTATGTAAAATCACAAGGATATTCAGTAGTAAGAGAATTTGAAGGACATGGAATAGGTAGAAATATGCATGAAGAACCAGAAATACCTAATTATGGAAAAGCAGGAAGAGGAATAAGACTAGAACCTGGAATGACTCTAGCAATAGAACCAATGGTAATACAAGGAAAACCAGATATCTGGGAATTAGAGGATGGTTGGACAATAGTAACACAAGATGGAAGTTTAGCAGCACATTATGAAAATACAATTTTAATTACAGAAAATGAGCCAGAAGTATTGACAATCCTATAAAATTATTATATAATGTACGAGTTACAACTATAATTATGCAAATTATAGTTAAAAATCGTTTAAAAAGCTAAAAACAAAAAAAGCTCTTTAAGAAGGAGGTAAAAACTTGGCAAAGGAAGATGTTATAGAAGTAGAAGGTATAGTAGTAGAAACATTACCAAACACTAATTTTAAAGTAGAATTAGAAAATGGACATCAAATATTAGCACACATATCTGGTAAATTAAGAATGAATTATATCAAGATATTACCAGGAGATAAAGTAAAAGTAGAATTATCACCATATGATTTAACAAGAGGAAGAATCACTTGGAGAGCAAAATAAAAATGTAATAAAAATATTAACCCAATTTTTATAAATATTAAAACATACAAGACTAAAGCATAAAAATCAAAAGCAAAATAATTAAAGTCTTAAAAAGGAGGGAATAGAAGTGAAAGTAAGACCATCAGTAAAACCAATATGTGAAAAATGCAAAGTTATAAAAAGAAAAGGTGTAATAAGAGTAATATGTGAAAACCCTAAACACAAACAAAGACAAGGGTAGTAAAAAAGTTTATAACACAAATTAGGTAGCGGCTGATAAACTAAAAAGTTTACATATCAAATTTGTGTTTATATATATGTCCAAAATCAAACTTAAAGACTAGTATAACTAGTGCATTTCACCTTTAAGCAAAATTAGGACAACACTTAAAAGAAAAATAAATTTTGGAGGTGCAAAAAACATGGCTCGTATAGCAGGAGTAGATTTACCAAAAGAAAAAAGAGTAGAAATAGGACTTACATATATATATGGTATAGGAGTTGCTAGTTCAAGAAAAATATTAGAAAAAGCAAAGGTAAATCCAGATACTAGAGTTAAAGATTTAACTGATGAAGAAGTTAATAGCATAAGAAAAGTTATTGACGAATCATACAAAGTTGAAGGTGATTTAAGAAGAGAAGTAGCTCTTAATATAAAAAGATTAACTGAAATTGGATGTTATAGAGGATTAAGACATAGAAAAGGTCTTCCAGTAAGAGGACAAAGAACTAAAACTAATGCTCGTACAAGAAAAGGTCCAAGAAAATTAGTAAGTAAATCAAAAAAAGCATAATAAAATAAAGATTTATTATGAAGGAGGGAAATAAAAGCAATGGCTAACAAAAATGTAACAAAAAAACCAGTAGCTAGAAGAAATAGAAAAAACATCGACAAAGGAGAAGCACATATTCATTCTAGTTTCAATAATACAATAGTTACAATAACAGATACAAATGGAAATACAATTTCATGGGGAAGTGCTGGAGGACTAGGATTCAAAGGTTCAAGAAAAAGCACACCATTTGCAGCTGGAGAAGTTGCTGAAACAGCAGCAAAAGCAGCAATGGAACATGGTTTAAAAACTGTTGAAGTATATGTTAAAG
>CAKPPL010000089.1 GCA_934177555.1 uncultured Clostridia bacterium | reverse complement strand
GCTCTTCCGTCTCTTTTATGTTTAACTAAAATAAGAAATTAATAAATATTATAAAAAGCTTAACAAATATTATTAAATAAAAGTTACAATAAGAGAATCACATTCACCAACATGGAGAAGATTACAAATACCAGCAAATATAACATTTAATGAATTAGCAGCAATTATAGAGATTGCATTTGAATGGTGTGGATACCACTTATATGAATTTGAAATATATTCAACTTTGCATAATATAGGACAATTTATAGCAGTACCTGCAGAAGATGAATACGGAATAGAAGAAATAAGAGGGAAAACACTAGATTCTGGAAAAGAAAAAATAAACAAATACTTTCAAAAATATAAAAAAATGAAATTTATATATGATTTTGGAGATGATTGGGTGCATGACATTATAATAGAAAAAGAAGCAAATAAGAAAATAGAAAATCCATTATGCATAAAAGCTAAATCAGGAGCATATCCAGAAGACTGTGGTTGGACATATGAAGAATACTATCCAAATGATGAAGGAAGACAAGAGTTAGATATAGATAAAATTAATAATGAACTAGAAAATTACAAATACTTTGCAAAACAATTATATGATAGACAAATGTTTTAAACAAAAATCCAAGGAGAAAAAATGAAAAAAAACGACACAAACTACATAGACAAAAACATAGAAGAAATCAAAGAAGACGAAAAAATAATAAGAATAAAATTCAAAAATCAAGAAAAAGATAAAATAGAATTATATGAAAACGAATTTGAACTTTGTGAATTTAACAACATATGTATGCAAAATGGAACAATGGAAAAAATAATATTCAAAGATACTGTATTTCAGCAATGCAACTTTTCAAACACAAAATTCAGAGAATGTAGTTTCATTAGGTGCAAATTCAATAATTGTAAAATTTCAGGATGCGATTTTGCAGAAAATGGGATATATAATATAACGATTACAGATACAAATGCAAGTTATATAAATTTATCAATGGCAATATTAGAAAAAGTTACATTCAAAGACACAATATTGAAAAATAGTTATTTTCAAGAAACAAAATTAAAAAATATAGAATTTAAAAATACAGACTTAAGAAAAACACAATTTTTTAATACGAGTTTAAAAGGAATAGATTTATCAAATAGCATGATTGAAGGAATTGCAATATCTGTAGAAGGTATAAAAGGAGCTATAATAGACCAAATGCAAGCACCAGATTTATTATATTTACTAGGTGTAAAAATAAAATAATAAAGGAGGATAAAATGTGTACAGCAGCAACATATAAAACAAAAGATTTTTATTTTGGAAGAACATTAGATTATGAAATGTCATACAAAGAAGAAATAACAATAACACCAAGAAATTATGAATTAAAATTCATAGATGAAAAAAATCTTAAAACACATTATGCAATAATAGGAATGGCATATGTTGAAAGAGATTACCCATTATACTATGATGCAATAAATGAAAAAGGATTAGGAATTGCTGGATTAAATTTTGTTGGAAATGCGCAATATAAAGAAAAGCAAAAAGAAAAAACAAATATAGCACAGTTTGAGCTAATTCCATGGATTCTTGGACAATGTCAAACAGTTGAAGAGGCACAAAAATTAATAGAAAATATAAATATAACTAATATATCTTTTAGTACGGAATTGCCTGTGGCACAACTGCATTGGATAATAGCAGATAGTGAAAAAGCTATTACAGTTGAAGCAGTGAAAGATGGTATAAAAATTTATGATAATCCAGTAGGAATTTTAACAAATAATCCACCATTTCAAGAGCAATTATTTGCATTAAATAATTACAGAAATATATCAGCAAAAACAACTGAAAGTCAATTTGCACCAAAATTAGATTTAAAAGAATATAGTAGAGGGATGGGAGCAATAGGATTGCCAGGAGATTTATCATCACAATCAAGATTTGTAAGAGCAACATTTGTTAAAATGAATTCACTTTCAGCTGAAAGTGAAAAAGAAAGTGTAAGTCAATTTTTTCATATTTTAAATTCAGTTGATCAACAAAGAGGATGTTGCGATTTAGGAAATGGTAAATATGAAATAACTATATATACGTCTTGCTGTAATGCAACAAAAGGAATATATTATTATACAACATATGATAATCATCAAATTACTGCAATAGATATGAATAAAGAAAATTTAGACGGACAAGAATTGATTAGATATAAACTAATAAAAGAAGAACAAATAAAATTTCAAAATTAAAAAATTCCTAGTGTTTAGCTAGGAATTTTTTAGTCTAAAATCTTTTTGATTTTACTTAATTCGGAATTTAAAGTATCATATGTTGATTTACTGATAGAACTATTGTTATTTTCATAATTTGATATACTATTTTCAATATCTAAAATCTTAAATTTCTTATTTTTTAAAGAAGAATTTTTAAACATATAAATAGGAACATATGAAACAGAATCAATAGAAATAGAATTGTCATCTGCTTTTTTAGTAATATTAAGATTTAATATTATTGAATCTCTTGTATTTTTTTTAGTCTGGCCAGACATAAAATTACCCAAAGAATAAATGACAAAACAGTTTTTGGTAGAGCCATCTTCCAATGTTATAGTTTTTGTTTCCATTGGCTGTAAAACATGTGGATGACTTCCTAAAATTATATCAGCACCATTTTGAAATAGTAAATCGGCTAATTTTTCCTGAGAAGAATTTTGCTTTGTCTGATATTCAATTCCCCAATGCATATTTACACAGATTAAATCTGGATTTTGTTCTTTTGCAAGATTTAGTTGATTAATAATAAAATCTTCATCAATTAAATTGATACAATAAGATTTATCATTAGGAACAGGGATACCATTTGTACCATATGTAAAAGCTAGAAATGCAATCTTTATTCCATTTACTTCTTTGATTAAAATTTGATTTTGTTTTTCAGCAGAATCATATGTTCCCATGTGTGATATTCCAGCTTGATCAAGATATTTTAATGTGCTAACAAGGCCTGTATAATTAGTATCCATGCTATGATTGTTTGCTGTTGAAAGAACATCAATTCCTAAATCTTTTAAATTACTTGCTAAGGCTTCTGGGGTATTAAAACGTGGATAGTTACTATAGCCTTTTTCTTTTCCAGCAAATGTTGTTTCTAGATTTCCAATAGAAATATCTGCAGAAGTAACGTAATGTTTAATGTCTTCAAAAACATAAGAAAAGTCATATGTTCCTGTTGAAGAGTCATATGCATCATTGTATTGGGAATTATGACACATAATATCACCAATTACGCTCATTGATATGTGTGAGTCTTCCTTTTTTTCTGGAATAATATTTTGTTCAGTATTACTTTCTTCAGAGACAGGTGTTGATATGGGTTTTTGAGATTTATAAAACAATATAAGAATTCCTATAATAAAAAGTATGATTATAAAAAATATTTTGATTTTCTTTGATTTCATTGAATCACCTCTATACAGATAAAATAACATAATTAGACAAATTATGCAACATAAATAAACAAAGATTACATAAAAAGTGTTGTAAATAAAGACAAATTGTGTTATAGTATATAAGCAAGAAAAAAGAGAAAAATAGGAGGAAACAATGTTAACAACAAACGGAGTAACAGTAAGATTTGGGAAAAGAGTACTTTTTGAAGATGTAAATATAAAATTTGGAAAAGGTAATTGCTATGGAATTATAGGAGCAAATGGAGCAGGAAAGTCAACATTTTTAAAAGTATTATCAGGAGAAATAGAACCAAGCAAAGGAGAAGTATCAATAGAAAAAGGAGAAAGACTATCAGTTTTAAAGCAAGATCACTTTGCATTTGAAGAACACAGTGTAATAGACACAGTAATAATGGGAAATAAAGAGTTATACAATATAATGAAAGAAAAAGAAGAAATATACAGCAAACCAGACTTTTCAGAAGAAGACGGAATGAAAGCAGCAAAACTAGAAGAAAGATTTGCAGAATTAGATGGTTGGA
>CAKPPL010000088.1 GCA_934177555.1 uncultured Clostridia bacterium | reverse complement strand
CATAATATGTTACCAGAAGAAAAAAGAAAAACACCTCAAATATTATTTGTTGGAAACAATTTAAGTCCAAACTATATAAATGATTTAATAGAATTATTAGGAACAAAAGATTTTTCTGTAAATGTAATATCAAAATCAGGAACAACAACAGAGCCAGCAATAGCATTCAGAATATTTAGAGAAATTCTAGAAAATAGATATGGCATAGATGAAGCAAGAAGTAGAATATATGTAACAACAGATAAAGAAAGAGGAGCATTAAAAACACTTGCAAATTCAGAAGGATATGAAACATTTGTTATACCAGATAATATTGGAGGAAGATATTCAGTTCTAACACCAGTAGGGTTATTACCAATAGCAGTAGCTGGAATAGATATAGATAAATTAATGGAAGGTGCAAGAACTGCACAAATGCAATATGAAGATCCTAATTTAAAATATAATGCATGTTATCAATATGCAGTAGTAAGAAATATTTTATATAAATTATATAAAAATACAGAAATACTTGTAAATTATGAGCCTAAAATGCATTATTTTATAGAATGGTGGAAACAACTTTATGGAGAAAGTGAAGGAAAAAATCAAATAGGAATATTCCCAACAGGAGTAGATTTTACAACAGATTTACACTCAATGGGACAATATATACAAGATGGTAGAAGAAATTTATTTGAGACAGTAATAAAAATAGAAAAATCAAGTTCAGATATTATAATGAAAGAAGAGGAAGACAATTTAGACGGACTAAATTACTTAGCAGGAAAAACATTAGACTATGTAAATAAAAAAGCAATGGAAGGAACAATAGAAGCACATGTATCAGGAGATGTTCCAAATATAGTTATAGAATTACCAAATTTAACAGAAGAAACAGTAGGACATTTAATATACTTTTTTGAAAAATCATGTGCCATGTCTGGGATGATATTAGGAGTAAATCCATTTAACCAACCTGGAGTAGAAGAATACAAAAGAAATATGTTTAAATTATTAGAAAAACCTGGTTATTAAAACAAGAGGAGGAGCAAGATGATAGTAGAACAAGAATATAGCATAAAATTATCAGAGATAAACAGAGAAAATGAAGCAACAAATAAAGCTATATTAGGTATATTAGAAGATGTAGGAGGAATACATTCAAATATTGCAGGATATGGATTATTAGATATAAAAAACACACATTTAAGTTGGGTATTATTAGATTGGAAAGTTCAAATAATAAGAAGACCAAAATATAATGAAAAAATTATAGCAAAAACATGGTCAAAAGAATCTATAAAGTTTTATGCGTATCGTGATTTTGAAATATATGATACCAAAGGTAATGTAATAGTAAAAGCAATTACTAAATGGGTTTTAATAAATATTCAAACAGAGAAGCTTACAAGAATAACACCAGAGATATTAGGTAAATATGAACCAGAATTAGAAAAAACAGTATTTGAAAATGAAGATATAGAAAAAGTAAGAGAACCAGAAAAAATAATAAGTGAAGTAGATTATAAAGTAAAAAGAGCAGATATAGATGTAAATAATCATATGCATAATTTGAATTATCTTGAACTAGTAAATGAAACATTACCAGAAGAAATATATTATGGAAGAGAATTAAATAATATAAGAATTTCATATAAAAAAGAAATAAAATTAGGAGAGACAGTAAAATGTCAATATTCTTTTGAAAATGGAAAACATATTATCACAGTAAGAAGTGAAGATAAGAAAGTATTACATTCAATCATAGAAGTATTCTAAAATAAAACAATTACTATTTGTTTTTTAATAAATAGTAATTGTTTTTATTTGAATTTCAAAATATTCATTAATTTTAATCCACTAAGTGAAAAATTAATAATTTCACTAATAAAAATAGAAATTATATATCCACTAAATCCAAGAATTGGAACTAAAAAATAAATAAAAGTTATACTTATAATACAATCTAGAACATTTATAACCATAACACTTACTTGAGCATCTAATCCCTTTAAAATACCATCAATAGTGATGTCTAAATACATTATAATAATTAATGGAGACAAAATTCTTAAATATTTTGCTATTTCCAATTTTTTATAAATAAACAAGCTCAATTGGTTTGAAAAAACAAAAATAAAAATAGTAATTAATATTGAAAATAATAAAGTACCACTAAGTATAAGAACAGATATAGATTTTATTTTTTTATAATTTTTTTCAACATAATATCTTGAAAATTCAGGAATTAGTAAGCTACTAAAACTTGTAACTAAAATAACAGGAAACATTATAATAGGCATAGCCATTCCATTAACTATTCCATAAGAAATTAAAGAATTTGATGAATTCATACCACTTTTTTGTAAACTAGATGGTATAATTAATTGCTTAATAGTAGATAATCCTGAACGTAGGTAAGAAGTTAAAGCAACAGGAATAGTAATACGCAAAATTCTTTTGTTATATGAGTCAATATCGCGAAAGCGAGAATCTAAAAGAGATTTCCTTTTATCTAATTTATATAAAATATATAAATATATAAAAGAAAGAGCTTCTGAGATTACATCTGCTAAAATTAATGCATAGCAAGCATAATCAATTTTATTAGGCATAAAAGATTTTAGTAATATAAATGTACAAAATATTTTGATAAATTCTTCAAAAAACTTTGCAAAAGCATTTTTATAAACACGTCTAACAGCTGTAAAATATCCATTTATAGCATAAGACATTGAAATAAATGGTAAAGCAAGACATATTAAGTAAATAACATTTTTACTAATTCTGCTGTGTAAGCATTTTGCTGTTATGAAATCAGCTGATAGAAAAAATATAATACTTGCAGAAATACCAAAAACTAAACTAAAAAATAAACATCTTTTAGCAGCTTTTTTGGCACCAATTTCATTATTACAAGCAATTTCTTCTGATACAACTCTTGTGGCAGATATATTTATTCCTGCTGAAGCAAGTGTTATTCCAAAAGTATAAACAGACATTACAAGAGCAAAAAGACCAACAGCTTCTTCGCCAATGGTTTTAGAAATATATACATTAAAAAACATCCCAATTATTTGTAAAATAATTGAGCTAAATAATAAGATTAAAGTATTAAATACGAAAATTTTTAATGTTTTCAAAATATTATCCTTTCAACTAAATGTTGTTAAATAATATTTTGAAAACAAAAATTTATGCAAAAAAATATTTATTTATTTGTTTGAATAATTTGTTTTTGTGGTTTATATGTATCTGTTGATAATAAATCTTTAGAAATTTGTTTACCATTTTGATAAAGTACACGATATGTTGAACATTTATAACCATATTTTCCTGTTTGTTTTATGACTTCAGTTCCAGCTGGAATAGATGTAGTACGTTCATATACAGTTTCAAAATCATCTTTTTGAGTTGTTTCAACAACAATGTCTACACTACATTCATTTGCTTCTTGTACACCATAAATAGATATTGTTATAAGACCACTATTTACAGTTGCAACAATTTTTATAGGATAATTTCTTGAATTTTTAAATTTAAAATCAACACTACCATAAGAGACTGTTGCATCACATCCAATAGGCAAATAGTTAACTGTCATACTATGATTTTTTCTTTCTACAATTTCTAAATTAGCAAGTAGAACTGCATAATATAAGTTTGAAGAGATTTGGCAAATTCCTCCACCAATTCCATAATCTAATTCACCATCTGAATATAAAACAGCTTCTTTAAAACCGTTTTTTGATGTACGTTCACCAACAACTTTGTTAAATGAAAATATTTCTCCAGGTGCTAAAACAGTTCCATTAATTTTGTTTGCTGCAATTTCAAGGTTTGTTGCTCTATTTGTATTTGTTATATCATATTTAGTTGGATATGTAGAAATTTTATAACCAAATATATCTTCACCTAAATCTGCAACTGTTATATCAGCATTTGTATATTTCAAAGGAATAGAAGATTCATTACCTTCAGTAGTATTTAAAATATTTTGGGCTTCATCTAATGAGATTGCAAAATCTACACCTTGTTTTTCAATAGATATAGAATATGGATTTTTGTTTACAGAAGCATTTTGTGGTTCAGTATAAATATCATCATGAATTTTGGATATATCAATATCATCTGGTTGAACTGTAGTTACAGGTAGGTCAATATTTTCTAAATTATTTTTTATGGCTGAAATTATTAGATTTTTTGTTTCTTCTTTATTTAATTGATTTCCAGCTATACCTTTACTTATTATAAGTTCATCTCCATTTATATAATATGAAGGTTCTTTTAAAATATCGGGTATTTCTACACTGATATTTTCAATAATATTGTCTAATTTATCAGAATCATATGATATTGGCAACTCTATATTTGTCTTTTTAAATAGTGAAGATATGAGTTTTAAATTGTTTGTAATTATATTACCAGTTCTTCCTAAACTA
>CAKPPL010000087.1 GCA_934177555.1 uncultured Clostridia bacterium | reverse complement strand
AAAAAATAAGGAAAAGAAGGATTTAGACAAGTAATATGTCTATAACCTTCTTTTAAAAAAAGTGTCCGGATATCAGTTTTACAGTAAAAGATCTCATTCGAACATCACTAAAAGATATTATGTTTATCCGAGGATTCGGAGTAACAAAATGCTCTAAAATTTCAAATTGGATGAAAAATCATGAAATAAGTTTTTTGTCTAAATAAAGTATTAAAGGTGAGACCTAATCAAGTCTCACCTTTTTACTTTATATATTTTTTGCTATCTATAACATTTCCTTCTACATCTTTTAACCAAATTTTTTCTCCATCTATTATTAAATAACTATTTTTAGTTCCATTTTTAGGAAGAGATATAGAACCACTATTAACACAAATTACTCCATCTTGTTCTGTTATAAATCCTGTATGTAAATGTCCATATACTAAGGCATCTATTCCATATGGAATATGATCTATATTATATCTATGTCCATGTGTAAAGAAAAAACTAACATCATTTATTCTAAATTCAATATTATCTTCAAATTTAAACTCTGAAATCATTTCATCTACTTCAGCATCGCAATTTCCTCTTACACACATTATTTTATCTTTTAAACTATTTAATATTTGTGCTACTTCCATTGGATTGTATTCTTTTGATAAAGCATTTCTTGGTCCATGATAATATAAATCTCCTAATAATATGATTTTGTCTGGATTTTCTCTTTCATATATTTCTTTGATTTTGCGTCCATAATAACTTGAGCCATGTATGTCTGAAATAACTAATATTTTCAAAATAATCACTATCCTTTCTTTAATACATTTATATTACCATATCTATTTAGAAAAAACAACCTTATAATCTATCAAAATATTGCAAATAATGGCAAAATATAGTATAATATATTAGAATTTATATTATTGAAAGGATTTTTTTATGGATAGATTAAAAACTTTTGCCAAATATGCTATATGGTTAATTTTATTTTGGATATTTTCTGACATATTAATTCATGTAGGTTTAAATACAACTTACAAAAATATGTCTCAAAAAGGTACTACACCACAAGGAATTGAAATTGTTCAAATGCAATCAACAGCTGTAAATGGTAGAATTAAATTAAATATTAAAAATACTGATTTTAATGATAAATATCTAAAAATCAACTTATATTCAAGTTATGATAATTTACTAGGAACTCAATATTTAGAAATTGGTAATATTACAGAAAATACGTCAAAAACTTTGGAAACATATTTTAAAATACCAGAAGTAAAATCTTTCGATATTTCTGTTGTAGATGAGAAAGGTGAATCTTCAGAAGGTTTTATGGATACAGCTTTATCAGCAATGACAATATTAATTGCAACAATTAAATTACTTATTTTATAAAAAAATGTCAGGAATTAAATTCCTGACATTTTTTATTCGTCTTTAGCTGTATTTATTTTAAATAATTTAAATATCTCAACAATTATAATTGGTGCAATTATTAATAAAATTGTTTCTAACATATTTCCTATTGGTAAAATTGGTATACTAAATATGTGTCTTAATTCAGGTATAATTAATATTATTCCCATTAAAAACGCTGAAGCTAATACTGCATAAATTAAAATTGAATTTCCTAGTATTCCTGTTTTAAATATTGACTTTTTATTATCACGTATATTAAATACATGTACTAATTCTGAAAATGCTAAAACTGTAAATGCCATTGTTTGTCCAACTTCAATTTTTGTTTCTTCAAGTGTTAATCCATCTATTGCTGTATTTGTTGTTCCTAATCCAATTAGAAAAGCTATAAGTGTAAGTAATCCTATCATAATTCCTTGATATACTATTCTAAATGTTCTTCCTTTTGTAAATATTCCTTCATCTTTTTTTATAGGTTTTCTATCCATTATATCTTTATTAGCTGGATCAAATGCTAATGCTAATGCTGGAAATGTATCTGTAACTAAATTTATCCATAATATATGAATAGGTAATAATACTTGTACCATTGCTAAATCTGGTATTCTAAATACTCTTGCTATTGTTGGTGCAAATAATGTAGCTAATAGTAAAACTATAACCTCTCCTACATTACATGATATCAAAAATTGAATTACCTTTAATATATTATCATATATACGTCTTCCTTCTTCTACTGCAGAAACTATTGTTGCAAAATTATCATCTGTTAATATTACATCTGCTGCTTCTTTAGCAACTTCTGTTCCTACTTTTCCCATCGCACAACCTATATCAGCTGTTTTTAATGCAGGACTATCATTAACTCCATCTCCTGTCATTGCAACCACTTCTCCATTTGCTTGCCATGCTTTTACAATACGAACTTTGTGCTCAGGTGAAACTCTTGCATATACAGAATATTTTCTAATATTTTTAGTTAATTCTTCATCAGAAATTCTATCTAATTCTAGTCCTGTTAATGCTTCTTCGTCTTTTTCTAATATTCCTAATTTTTTAGCTATAGCAACAGCTGTTGCTTTATGATCTCCTGTAATCATTACTGTTTTTATTCCTGCATGTTTACATTTTTCTACTGCTCTTTTTGCCTCTTCTCTAGGTGGATCTATCATTCCAACCATTCCAATAAAAGTTAATCCACTTTCTAAATTTTTCATTTCTTCTTTTGATGGAATATGATCTATTTCTTTATATGCAAACGCTAACACTCTTAATGCATCATTTGCCATATTCTCATTATTCATTCTAATCCATTCAGCATAATTTTGTAGATTTCCTCTTTTTTCTCCTTTATATAAATATGAATTACATTTTCCTAATAATTCATCTAGTCCACCTTTGGTATAAACTATGTATTTTCCATTTTTTCCATTTACTGTTGTCATTAATTTTCTATTTGAATCAAATGGTATTTCTGCTACTCTTGGATTTTCTCTTATTATTAATTCTGTATAATCTAATTTTAAAGATAAATCAATTAATGCTGTTTCTGTTGGATCTCCAACTAATTCGTTATTTTCCAAAATTCTTGTATCATTACATAACATACAATTATATATTAATTTTTCAAAATCTTCATTAGTTTCTACTTGTCTTATGTCTGAAATTACATCATTGCAAAATATTTTTTCTACTGTCATTTTGTTCTGAGTTAATGTTCCTGTTTTGTCTGAACATATTACAGTACTACTTCCTAATGTCTCAACAGCTGGCAATTTTTTTACAATAGCATTTTTCTTTACCATTTTTTGTACCCCTATTGCTAGTACTATTGTTGAAACTGCTACTAACCCCTCTGGTATGACTGCTACTGCTAATGATACAGCTGTCATAAACATATTTATAATTTCTTTTCCTTGTAATAGTCCTATTACAAATATTACTACACATATTGCTAATGCTGCTATTCCCAATGTTTTACCCAAACTATTTAATCTTTGTTGTAATGGTGTTTCTTGCTTTTCTGTCTCATTTATCATATCAGCAATTTTTCCAACTTCTGTATTCATTCCAGTTTCTACTACTATTGCTTTTCCTCTACCATATGTAATTAAGCTTGAAGAAAATAGCATATTTTTTCTGTCACCTATTCCAATCTCATTTCCTTCTATTGCTTCTGAAATTTTTTCTACTGGCACTGACTCACCTGTTAATGATGATTCCTGTGACTTTAAATTAACTGCTTCTATTATCCTTAAATCTGCTGATACATAATCACCTGTTTCTATTACAACTAAATCACCTGGTACTAAATCTCTTGATGGTATTGCTGTTTCTTTTCCATCTCTTATTACTTTAGTTACATGTGCACTTAATTTTTTTAATGCTTCTAATGATTTCTCTGCTTTACTCTCTTGTGCTACTCCTATTACTGCATTTAATAATACTACAATTAGTATTATTATTGTATCTGTTATACCTTCTCCTTCTGCTATTCCAACTACTCCTGATACTATTGCTGCTATTATTAATACAATTATTGAGAAATCTTTGAATTGATTAATAAATTTTTTTAATAATGATTCTTTCTTTTTTCCTTGTAACTCATTTGCTCCATATTTTTGTTGATATTGTTCTACTTGTTTTGAATTTAATCCTTTTTCAGAATTTGTTTTTAATTCTCCTTCTACTTCCTTTGTAGTTTTGTTAAACCACTTTTTTTCCATTTGCATCTTCCTTTCTTGGTTTTACCAATATTTTATAAACTAAAAGACTTTTAAAGAAAAAATATAATTCGTTTATTTATTATATCCATTCTTTAAAAGTCTCGTTTACTTCTTTGAAGCTTGTTAACCAGATATCAACAAATATCGCGACTGTTGATTAACAATTTACAACTACTCCCTTTTAATTTTTTGCTATTTTTGTTATTCCTTTTATATATTTAATTGGTGACCCGTACGAGAATCGAACTCATGATTCCACCTTGAGAGGGTGGCGTCTTAGCCGCTTGACCAACGGGCC
>CAKPPL010000086.1 GCA_934177555.1 uncultured Clostridia bacterium | reverse complement strand
AAGCAAACTTGGAATTTGGAGTGAAAATACGAATAGTACACAAGATGACAAAAACCAGACAATACAAGGCAATGATACAGAAGTAAATGCTCAAACAGATGACAACGATTTACTATATATAATTATTGGAGCAATAATATTAATTACTATAAGCATATCTAATATAGCACATAATAAGAAAAAAGAAAAGTAGATAACTAAAAAAGTTTTAAAATTTTGAGGAGATAACATGAAGTTTTAGAACTTTTTATATATAATAGCAACAATAAGAGATAATAATACAAATATGTTATTGATACATTGCGCTGGCAATGGAAAAATGGAGGTATATCATGCAAAACAAACAGCAAATTGGAAAGCACAGCATATTGTAAGAATATTAGATGACGGAAGATATATTGGAGATTATGTAGGAGGACATACAGAAAAATTAAGTTTTAAATCAAAAAAACGAGAGTAAAAGCACCAGAAGAATGGACTATAATAGAAAATTATGGATGCAAACTACCGGAATTTATTTATAAAGATAAAAAAGCAGAATTAGATAAAAAATTAAAATTAGAAAAAGAAAAATTATCAAGACTATTTGATAAAATAGTAGTATTTGATAAAGGCGAAATTACAAAAGATATATTACAAGAATACAATTTGACAGATGAAATGTATAGAGAGCTATATGAAAATAGATGGTTAGCATTCCATTTGAAATTTATGTACCCACAAACTATCACAAACAGGAGATTGTGATAGTTTGTTGATACTATATATTCATTTTTGATAAAATAAAATATTATAGAGATATGTAGAAAAATAGGGTAAAAAGTGTTATAATGTCGATAGTAAGGGTTATACAAAATTTTATTATATTAGAAATAAAATTATTCGCGAAATTTACAAAGCCTTATATAGATAAATTAGAAAAGGGGAAATGTAAAATGAATGAAAGTAAAATGATGAATGTTTTAGTACTTGGAGCATCAGGAGCAGGAAAAAGTACGCTTATAAAAGCAATTTCAGGAGCAGAAGTTATGACAGGTGTTGGAGAGGGAAATACCCAAAAAATAGATGTATATGAATCAAACACTTGGTCAATTAGATGTATTGATACAAAAGGCTTTGAATATAATATTTTTGAACAATGGAAAACAATTCGACAAGTAAAAAAATATACAAAATCACAATTATCAAATAAAGAAGAAATACAAAATAATGAAGTAGGTATAGATGCAGTATGGTATTGTGTTGAAGGAACAGCAAGAAGAACATTTGCACATAACATTATGCTTATGAATAAAGCTATAAGAGGATGGAAAAATATTCCGGTTTTTGCAGTTATTACAAAGTCATATTCTGAAAAAGATATACCAGAAAATATAGAGGCTATACAACAAGCATTTGCAAAATTAGGTGGGGTAAATTTGAAAAAAATTATACCTGTTGTTGCAGAAGAATATACAATAAATGATGATGTCAGAGTTGCTCCAATGGGAATAGAAGAATTATGTTTGAATACATTAGATTGCATGGATGAAGCTAAAAATATAAATAAAGAAAACAGAGATAGAATGATTTTAGAACAAAAAAGATTTACTGCAAATGCAACTACAATAGGAGCAACAGCAACAGCATTTACAATAGGTGCTATGCCATTAAATTTTGCAGATTCTCAAATGTTAGTACCAATAGAAGTTGGACTAGCAACAGTTATATTTAAAATTTATGGTGTAAAAATATCAAATGAAATTATAAAAGCAATTATTGGTTCATCAGCAATTACATTGGCAGCAAAACAAGTAGTAACTTTAGCAAAAAGTTTACCAATTGCAGGAGATATTGTAAATGGTTCTGTAGCAGGAGCATTTATGTTAGCATTAGGAGAAGGTATTATAGCAGTATCAGAAGGAATATATACAGGAAAAATTGATTCAACACAAACAGATAAAATTGCAGAAATTATAGGAGAAAACATTAAAGAAAATCCAATAATAAATGCAACAATGGAATATTTTGAGAAAAATTCAGATAAGATTTCAGAAAAAAGTTCAAAGGAAATATTTAATGAAATAAAGAAATCTGTAAATAATCCCCAAAAATAGAAAGAGGTAGATATTGTGAATGCAAATAAAGATGTAGAAAATATTAGTAAAAATAATGAAGTAAAAAAAGAAAAAAAACATTCTAAACTTACAAAAAAAATAATGTTATTTGTAGGAGGAATAATTATAATTATTCTAATTATTGGATTTATGAAAGCACATAATGAGAACAAACTTACAATTACAACTAAGAGTTCATTAGAAAAAATAATGGAAATAAATAAATTATCAACAATAGAATATACATACAATGCCATTGTAACAAAATATAAGAATGATGAAGTTAAGGAGGATAATGTAGAATATTATGTAGCATATAATGGAAAAGTTACTGCTGGAATTGATTTTAATGAAATAAATATAGATGTTGATTATAAAGAAAAGAAAATTTATGTAACACTTCCAAATGTTGAAATACACGAGACAAATGTAGATATGGGAACATTAGATTATATTCATGAAAAAAATGTACCTGAAAAAGATAGTATTTCACAAGAAGCATATAAGTTATGTAAGAACGATTTAAGAGAAAGAGCACAAAATGAAACAGAATTATTATCTAATGCAGAAGAAAATGCAAAATCTGCAATAGAAGCATTACTTAAGCCTTGGGTAGAATCTGTTGATAAAGAATTTCAGATAGAGTTCAGATAAGGAGTGTTATTTATGAAAAAAATTAAAATTATTATAATAAGTGGAATAATTGCAATTTTGGGAGTTGGAATAGCATATATTTGCGTACCCAAAAAAGTAAATAAGCAACCAGAAATTTCTCAAGTAAGAGCAATTTGTAATTTAGCTACTTTGAAAACATATTATCACAATGTTGCTAAAGTAGAAAAGAGTAAAGATTGGATATTTCAAAAAGATAGAGAACTTTGGATAGAATATACAGGAATTGCTACAATAGGAATTGATATGTCTAAGGTAGAAATGAAGATAGAAGGAAACAAAGTTATTGTATCATTACCTCAAGCTAAATTGTTAAGTATAGATATAGATGAAGAAAAAATAAATGAGGATTCATACTTTTATTCAAAAGATAATATAGTATTTAAAAATCAAATTACTGCAGAAGAGCAAACACAGGCCATAAATGAAGCACAAAATAATATGAAAAATAGTGTTGAAGAAAATGGACAGCTATTAAAAATGGCACAAGAAAGAGCAAAAGATTTAATTGTACAATATATTACACAATTAGGAGAATTATCAGAAACAAATTACGATATAGAATGGCAATATGAAGAAAATTAAAAAAGAATAATCTTTGATATTATAAAAATGTCATATAACAAGTATAAGTTATATGACATTTTTTATATGTTATTAAAATAAATATTTGTAGTTTTTTATGAGTTGTTAGTAATAAGTGCAGACACTATAACAATATAATTAAAAATGAAAAGGCAGGTGAATAGTCTGGAAAAAAACAACAATAAAGATACAAATATGAATAAAAATGTAAAAGATAAATTACCATTTGCAGTTTTTATATCTCCTAAGTCAAATACTAGTGAAAATGAAGATTATAAAAATGTACTCACAGATATTATTTCAGATAGGATAAAAGAAAAAACGGAGGTATGCTATGAAAAAAAATAACGAAGAAAAAAGAGTAGTAATATATTGCAGAGAAAGTAGAGATGACTATGGAGAAAATTATGAAAGAATAGAAACGCAAAGAGACCTGCTAGTTAAATACTGTAAAAGTCATGGATATACTAATATTGTAGATATCATAATGGATGATGACAAAAGTGGAACAGATTTTAGCAGGTTTGATGATATTAGAAAAAGAGCAAAGAATAAAGAAATAGACATAATTGTTTTTAAAAACTCTGCAAGACTTGGAAGAAATCAAAAAGAAGCATTAGATTTTGTGGAATACTTAGAAGAACAAGGTGTAGAGATAATATTTGAAGATGAGCAATATAATGAGGAAATGTTTGGATTATATGCATGGTTCAATGAAAGAAGAGCAAGAGATGATAGTAAAAATATAAGAAGAAATTTAAGACACAAAATAGAAGAAGGAGATTTGTTAGTTAAAGCAATATATGGATACAACAAAGATAGAAAGACATTAGTAATTAATGAAGAAACAGCACCAATTGTGCAAGAAATATTTGAATTATATTCTAAAAGTTGGGGCTATCAAAAAATTGCAACTTACTTAAATAAAAAAGGAATACCAACACCATCTCAAAGTAGAAATTTTGTAAATGCAAAACAAACAGCGAATTGGAAAGCACAGCATATTGTAAGAATATTAGATGATAGAAGATATACAGGAACCTATGTTGGAGGATACACAGAAAAATTAAGCTTTAAATCTAAAAAAACAAGAGTAAAGCCAGAAGAGGAATGGACTATAATAGAAAATCAT
>CAKPPL010000085.1 GCA_934177555.1 uncultured Clostridia bacterium | reverse complement strand
GTGAAACATTAAAACAAAGTATTGATTTAGCCAAAAGAACTGCCAAACCAGGTCAAATAGTTTTGTTTTCACCAGCAAGTACAAGTTTTGATATGTTTAACAATATGTATGAAAGAGGAGATATATTTAGAGACGAAGTAAATGAATTATAAAAAAAGTGGAGGTGTTAAAATGACAATTAGAGAAGCATTAAATAAAGGAATGATAATATTAAAAAACAATAATATAGAAACTCCAAAATTAAAAGCGAGATTATTATTACAATTTATTTTAAAAAAAGATAGACAATACTTAATTGTATATGACAATAAAGAAATAGATAAAAAAGAGCAATGGGAATATTTTGTGAATATAGAAAAAATAGCTAATGGAGTGCCATTACAACACATAACACATGTTCAGGAATTTATGAAAATGAACTTTTTTGTAAATCAGGATGTTTTAATACCAAGACCAGATACAGAAATTTTAGTAGAAGAAATTATAATGATTGCTAAACAGATACATAAACCTAAGATTTTAGATTTATGTACAGGAAGTGGAGCAATAGGAATATCAATAGCAAAAAATGTTGAAAATTCAGATGTTTTTGCTATTGATATAAGTGATAAAGCTTTAGATGTGGCTAAGAAAAATGCTAAGGAATTAAGAGCAAAAATTAAATTTATAAAATCAGATTTATTTCAAAAAATTGAAAATACTAAATTTGATATTATAGTTTCAAATCCACCGTACATAAAAAAACAAGATATAATGTATTTGAGCAAAGAAGTTCAGAAAGAGCCAGAAATAGCACTAGATGGTGGAAACGATGGATTAGAGTTTTATAAAAAAATTATAAAGCAATCACCAGAATATTTGAGAAATGGTGGAATTTTAGGACTAGAAATAGGATATGATCAAAAAAATGATGTTATTGAATTAATAAAAAAAGAAAATAAATATAAAGAAACATATTCTAAAAAAGATTTATATCAAAATGATAGAATAATTATTACAAAAACTAGATAGGAGGAAAAATGTCTTTTTCTAAACAATTAAAAGAAGAAATAAGTAAAACTGAAAATTTAGCAAATAAAGAAGCAGTAAAGTATGAATTAATAGGATATTTAATAAGTAGTAATGCAAACTATGAAAAAAATAAAGTTAGATTTAGTACTGAAAATGAATATAATATAAATAGATTTGCTAAGTTATTAAATAATATTGGAATTGAACAATATGATATTTCTATGCAAGGAAAAAATTTTGTAATAATAGCAGAAGTTCCTATAATATTAAATATAGATATAAAACAATTAAATACAGAACAAATAAAATGGTTAATAAGAGGTGCATATTTAGGAGGAGGTTCAATAAATAATCCAGAAAATGCATATCATTTAGAAATAGGAATATCTAATAAAGAAAACACGGAAAATATTGTACAAGTATTAAAGCAATTTGATATAAATAGTAATGCTATAAATAAAAAAAATGATTATGCTGTATATATAAAAGATAGTGAAGAAATATCAAAGTTTTTAGCATTACTAGGTGCAAATAAATCTGTATTAAGATTTGAAGAAATTAGAGTACAAAGAGAAATGAATAATAAAATAAATAGATTAGTAAATTGTGAATCAGCTAATTTAAATAAAACAATAAATGCATCTATAGAACAAATAGAAGCAATAAAAAAATTAAAAGAAAATCATGAATTTGAGAAATTGAATGATTCACTAAAAGAAATTGCAGAACTGAGACTAAAAAATCCAAATGCAAGTTTAATTGAATTAGGCCAAATGTTAAACACACCAGTAGGAAAATCAGGTGTTAATTATAGATTAAAAAAAATAATGGAGTTAGCGAATGAAAAATAAAGAAGTGGGAATATATATACATATTCCTTTTTGTAAGAAAAAATGTTATTACTGTGATTTTGTATCATATTGCAATAAAGACAATTTAATAGAAAATTATATAAAAGCTGTAAAAAAAGAGATTCAAATGCAAAATATTCAGTCACAAATAACAACAATTTATATAGGAGGAGGAACACCTTCATATATAGATAGTAAATATATAGAAGAGATTTTGGAAGAGCTAAAAAGTAAAAATATTGCATCAAATGCAGAAATAACAATAGAAGTAAATCCGGGAACGGTTACAAAAGAAAAAATGCAAGAATATAAAAAAATGGGTATTAACAGAATTAGTATAGGTTTACAGACTACACAAAATAATTTATTAAAACAAATAGGAAGAATACATAATTTTGAAGAATTTTTAGAAACATATAATATAACAAGAAAAACAGGATTTAAAAATATTAATGTAGATTTAATGATAGGATTACCAAACCAAAGTATACAAGATATAAAAATAACCTTAGAAAAAATAATTAAATTAAATCCTGAGCATATATCTGTATATTCATTGATTGTTGAAGAAAAGACTCCAATAGAAGATAAAATTTCAAAAGGAGAATTAGAATTACCAGATGAAGAAACAGAGAGAAATATGTATTGGTATGTAAAAAATACTTTAGAATTAAATGGATATAAACATTATGAAATTTCAAATTTTGCTAAAATAGGATATGAGTCAAAACATAATGTTAATTGCTGGGAACAAAAAGAATACTTCGGTTTTGGGATTGCAGCACATTCATATAGAGATATTACAAGATATTCTAACATTACTAATATTGAAGAATATATTAAAAATATAAAAAATCAAAAAATTGAAAGAAACAGAATTATTCATGAAATTCAAAAAGAAGATGACAAAAAGAAAGAATATATGTTATTAGGTCTAAGAAAAATAGATGGAATAAAAATAAGTGAATTTAAAAATAAATTTGGAGATAATCCAATATACTTATTTAGAAACCAATTAAAAAGATTAAATGATGAAGAACTTATAATAATAGATGATGATACAATAAAATTAACAAATAGAGGCATTGATTTAGCAAATTTAGTATGGGAAGAATTTGTTTAAAAAAATTAGCAAAAACTATTGACAAGTGCTAAAAAATATTGTAATATATTATATGTGATTAGCAAACGAGTAAATAGAGTGCTAAAATAGCATATTAAAATCCTATAAAAGGAGGCTATAAAATGCTAGAAGATAGGAAAAAAAGAGTATTACAAGCTATAGTAGAAGAATATATACAAACAGCAGAACCAGTTAGTTCAAATGCGATAATGAATTTTGAAGGACTAGAATGTAGTAGTGCAACAATAAGAAATGAGATGGCAGAACTAGAAAAAATGGGATATTTAGAAAAACCACATACATCAGCAGGAAGAGTTCCATCAGCAAAAGGATATAGGTTTTATGTAGATGAGCTATTAGAAGAAGATAAAATATCATTAGAAGAAATCAAATATATAAGTGAAAAATTAGAAACTAAAGTAAATGAAATGGAAGAAATAACTCAAATAGCCTCAAGTACAATATCAGAAATAACACATTATACAACAGTAACAATAGGACCAAGTTCAGATGTACAAAAAATAGAAAATATTAAATTTGTATCATTAAGCAATAGAATGATAATGGGAGTAATATTAACAGATTCAGGGCTAGTAAAAGAAACAATAATTAAATTTGATGAAGACATTACAGAAAATCAAGTTCAAACACTAAGTTATATGTTCAATAATAAATTAAAAGGAGAGCCTATAACAAAGATAGATAAACCATTAGAAAAATATTTAGTTGATGAAATGAGATATAGTGTAAATTTAATAAAACCAATTATTGAGCAAATGAAAAAAGTAATAGAAGAAGAAAGCATTCATTTAGAAGGTGCAAACAAACTATTTGAATTACCAGAATTTAATAGTTTAGAAGTTGCAAAAAAGTTTGTAAACATTCTAGATGAAAAAGAATTAATGGCAGATATGCTAAGTACAGGACTTGCTAAAGATATAAATGTATATATTGGAGAAGAAAATGATCAAGAAGAACTAAAAGACTTTAGTATAGTTACATTTAAACATAGAATAGGAAATAAAGATTTAGGAACTATTGGAATAATAGGTCCTAAAAGAATGGATTATGCAAAAGTAATATCAGTAATGAAATATATTAGTAAAAAACTTAATGGAAATGAAGAGCAAAAATAAGAAAGGAATGGTGTAAGAGTGGATAAAGAAAAAAAAGAAGAAGTTGAAAAAACAGATTCAATAATAGATCCAAAACAGCAAGAATTAGATGAACTAAATGATAGATATAAAAGAGTTTTAGCAGAATTTGAAAACTTTAAAAAAAGAAGTGGAAAAGAAAGAGAAACACTTTACAATTCTATATTAGGAGATTTAGTAGAAGTATTTCTACCAATCGTAGACAACTTAGAAAATGCTGTTAAAGTTGAAACAAAAGATGAAGAATATAAAAAAGGAGTAGAACTTGTACTAAAACAATTTAAAACAATATTAAAATCAAAAGGTGTAGAAGAAATTCCAGCAATAGGAGAAACTTTTGATCCTAATTTGCACGAAGCAGTAAGCAGTATACAAGATGAGGAAAAAGGAACACAAGAAATAGTACAAGAATACAGAAAAGGTTACAAAATAGGAACAAGAGTTATTAGACATTCAATGGTAGTAGTAGCCAACTAATAAAAAGTTATTAATTTTAAAAATATATAAATGAGGATATACCTCAAAGAAAGGAAGTAATTGATTATGGGAAAAATAATAGGAATTGACTTAGGAACAACAAATTCATGTGTAGCAGTAATGGAAGGAGGAGAACCAGTAG
>CAKPPL010000084.1 GCA_934177555.1 uncultured Clostridia bacterium | reverse complement strand
TATATTTGCTCCAGCATTTTTTACTCTTTCTGCTGTCTTTAAATTAATTCCTCCATCTACTTCTATATCTACTTCTAAATTATTTTTTTCTATGTGTTTTTTTAATTCTTCTATTTTTGCTAACATATCTGCTATTAGTGTTTGTCCTCCTTTTCCAGGTTCTACTGTCATTATTAAACACATATGTATATATGGTAAAAATTTATAAATTTTACTTAAATCTGTTTCTGGTTTTACTGCTATACCTACTCTTATACCATTTTCTTTTATTTGTTTTATTATTTGTTCTACTTCTTCTTCATTTTCACATGCTTCTATATGAAATGTTATTATATTTGGTTCTACACTACTAAATTCTTCTACTGCTTCTTTTATATTTTTTACCATTAAATGTACATCTAATGGTAAGTTTGATATTCTTTTTATGTAATGACTATATTCTACCATATCTTGATATGTTTCTTTTTCTACAAATTTTCCATCCATTACGTCTATATGAAAATAGTCTGTTTTAGATTTTTCTAATGCTAAAAAAGTTTCTGCTTCTTTGCCTTTTTCTACATTTAAAATAGATGTAGATATTTCTACCATTTTACTCATCCCTTTCTTTGGTCTTGTTTTCCTGTTAATATTTTACTATTACACAAAAAAAATAGCAAGCTTTTTCTTACTATTTTTTGTATCTTATTAATCTATTGTTGTACTTGTTTTTCCTGTTCCAACAACATTTTCTTGTAAAGACCTCCATGTATTACATCCTATTATTCCATCTGAAGATAATCCTCTTGATGTTTGATATTTTTTCACTGCTTCATATGTCTGTGCTCCATATACTCCATCTAATCCTCCTGTTTTATATCCTAATGTATTTAAATCATCTTGTGCTATACATACATAATTTCCTCTTGAACCTCTTTTTAACAGAGGATATCCTCCTGTACTACATGCTGCTGTTCCATATCTTCTGTCAAAATGAACCCATGTTGGAGATAATGATACTGGTTCCACATATTTCCATACTCCTGAATTTATTGCACTATTTCTTAATACTGTTCTTTGTGCATTTGTCAAATTTTGCCCCACATCAAATGCTGTTCCTGCATAATGTTGACTCTGGTTACCGATGACCTCCTTCATATGCCCTCTTAAATGCAAATCCAACAATTATAGGTGCTCCATATATATATCTTTGGCTATTCCATGCTTGCATTGTTCTTTTGTCTGTCCATAAAATATTACTTTTACTTGAACCTCTAAATTCTTTGACTTTTAGTGTTCTATTAGTATTATATGGCATTGCCTCATTTTCTCCTCTATAATAGGTTTCCATTCTATTTGTATCTTGATTATATAATAAAATTTTAGCCATAATAAAAACCTCCCAAAATCATATATTATATTTTATGATTTTGAAAAGTTTTTGTTATACTTTTTCTTTACATTTTACTATTACTCTTTGTTCACTGTCATCTGTACAAGTTATTAATGTTACTTCTTTTCTACCATTAGTATATTGTGTTGTATCGTCTCTATTATTTGGTAAAACAGTATGAATATCATATATTTCATATTCTAATGTTCTTTTTGAAAGATCTGTAATTTCTATAATATCTCCTATTTCAAGTGTTGGAACTTTACTAAAAAATCTTTTATTTCTATAATTGTGACCTGCTATGCATAAATTTCCAACTTCATTAGGATTTCCTCCATGGAACCTACATACAGAAACTTTTAATAGTTCTACTGTTGTTTCTGAAAATATTGGATAATTAACATTTATTTTAGGAATATTTATCCATCCAATATATTCATATTTTTTTCCATTTGATGCTGTATATAATGATGTTACAAGTGGTGTTTCTTTGATTTCTTCTTGTGAATTTGCTTGTTCTGTTTTTTCTTCTTCCATATCTTGTGTAAGCATTACTATTAATGCTTGCTCATTTGATGAAATATCTCCATTCTCAGATGTATCATTTAGTAATAACATCATATCTTTTGATATACTAGATTCTTTATTTCTATCATATTCTGCATATATGTAGAGAGAGCATAATGAAATTATTGCAAATATTGATATCATAAATAAAATTTTATACATCTTCTTTTTTCTTTTTAGTTCTGGTGTTACATATACTTTTTCTGTAACAAGTATTTGGTTCATTTATGCTCTCTCCTTTCTTTTAATTTTCTTGTACTTCACTTATTGTTATTGTTTCAATTAATTCATTATCTGTATTATATTTTATAGATACTTTATATTTTGTATCTTCTTTAATTCTTGATTTTATTTGTTGTATTAATTCTGTATTTTCTTTATCTTTTTCTATATTTAATAATATATTAACTTTTTCTTCTTCATCATTGTTATTATTATTACTTTGTTCATTCTCGGCTTTTGGCACTGGTACAAATTGTACACTTTTTAAATTATTTTTTACAACATCTAATAATGCTAATACATTTGTAGATGTTACTGTGTCTCCTGTGTAAAATTCAAATTTCGCATTAAATTTATATATATCTACTTGTGACATTTCTCCATCTTTTTGTTGTCCATTATTTTCTGTATTTCCATTATTTTCTGCTTTTATTAATCCTAATAATTTTTGTAATGCTTTAAATTTTGATCCCATTTTTTCTGGCACTCTTTGTTTTAGAGAGTTTATTATATTTTGTCTTGTTTCTTGATCTAAATCATTTAATGTTATATTATTAGAATCACTTAATTGTGCCTTTTCATCATCTTGTGTTATACTTTTTAATGTGTCTGTTATTTCAAGTGTAACATTTTTTATTCCTTCTGTATAATCTATTGTTGTACTTATTTTTTGTTCTTCATCTAAATCTCTTTTACTTGAAAATTCTATTGTTTTTTGATTTTCTCCATCAATAAAATCTATTGTTATATCAAGTTCTCCATCTAGGCTTTTGATACTTATTACTTGTTCTTCTTCTTTATCTGTATTTAATATTGTTTTTTGAATTTTTATTCCATTTTGATAATTTTCTATTATTATTTTATTTTTTTCAATTTCAATATCTGTTCTTACTGCTACACCGTCTTTTTCATAAACAGTAATTGTTAAATCATAGAATTCTGCTAAATCTGTTATTTGTTCTATTGTATTATCTAATGTTTGTGTAAATGTATCTTCTAAACCAAATTTTTGAACTTTTTCTAAAATGATTTCATCATTTTTTATTTCATTTAATATATTTAGTACTAGTTTTCTTACTTGTTCTTTATCTAATTTTGCAATATATGCATTTGTTTGCATTGTTTGTGTATCAACTGTAATCATTGATTTTTTTATTTTGCTATATGAAGCCTTTTCTAAACTTTCTGTAATTATATTTTTATATTTTTCTATTGTTGTGTCTATTTCTTCTGTTGAAAGTATAGCTGATAATACTGTGTCAGCCCCATTACATGCACTTAATATTTTATCTAGTTCAGTTGTATCTATTCCTAAATCTTTTGCAACTTCATCTATTTTATCATCATTTTTTATTGTTATAAATGGTTTTAATATATCTGTAAATCTTATACCTGTTAGTTCTTGTTTTTGTATTGTTTCTACTTCTAAGTATTCATCATTTTTGTATAATATTCTAGCATTTCTATAAAAATATTGATTTTCAATATCTTGTTGTGTATTTATTTTTACAGATAAATTATTTAATGGGTTTGAAACTTCTCCTCCTTCTGAATATTTTAAAATAGCATCTATATTTGATTCATATGAATTCCTATCTTTTCTAGTTTTATATTCAGCTATTATATCAGAATTTTTTATTTTATTTATGGTTTCTATATTTTGTTCTATATATTTTCCAAATAGTTCTTTACTGCCTTTTAATACATCTGTTTTTAACATTAAATATGTAAATATTCCTCCTAGAACTGCAAATATAACTAATATTGCAACAACTGTTATTATCAATATTTTTTTGCTTTTATTATTACCCATTTTTCTAACCCTTTCTTTAACTAATTAATTTAAGAAATTCTATTTTCTGATTGCTCCTCTTTGTTTTACTGATTCATATACTATAATTCCTGCTGATACAGCTGCATTTAATGATTGGATTTTTCCTTTCATTGGAATTTTCACATTAAAGTCACAATTTTTCTTTACTTTTTCACTCATTCCATTTCCTTCGTTTCCAATTACAATTCCTAATGGTCCTGTTAAGTCTTGATTATAGTAATATTTATCTGTATTTACATCTGTTCCACATATCCATAGTCCTGCTTTTTTTAGTCTATCTATTGTATCTGTTATATTTGTTACTCTTGCTATTTTCATATGTTCAACAGCTCCTGCTGAAGCTTTATTTACTGTACTATTTACTGCTGCTGCTCTTCTTTTTGGAATTATTATTCCATGAACTCCTGCTGTTTCTGCAGTTCTAATTATTGAGCCTAGATTATGTGGATCTTCAATTCCATCTAATATTAAAATAAATGGATCTTCTTCTTTTTCTTTTGCATAATCTAAAATGTCTTCTACTTCAACATATTCAAATGGTGGAACTATTGCTATTATTCCTTGATAATTTTCTGTTTGTGCCATTTCTTCCATTTGTCTTTTATCTTTTTCTACTACTATTATTCTTCTTTCTTTTGCTATTGCTAATATTTTGTTTATTGAGCCATGTTTTTCTCCTCTTGTTACAAATATTTTATTTATATCTTTTCCACTTTCTAGTAGTTCTAATACTGAATTTCTTCCTTCTACTTGGTCGTCAAAATTTCTTTCTTCTTTGATTGGTTTTGTATTTGATTTTTCTCTATTTCTTTGC
>CAKPPL010000083.1 GCA_934177555.1 uncultured Clostridia bacterium | reverse complement strand
GTTGAAATATCCACCATTTTGCGATATAATATTAATTGGATTTAATAGCCTATCAGAAAAAGAATTAATTGATGTATCAAATAAAGTATATAATTATTTAAAAGAAAAATTAAATACAGAAGAATTTAATATATTTAGGCCAATGCCATCACCAATTAATAAAATACAAAACAAATATAGATGGAGAATTATTATAAAAGGAAAAATGAATAGTGAAGCAAATACAATATTAAATGAATGCTTAAAAAAGGCATATAATTCAAATTATAAATATACCAAAATATCAATAGATATAAATCCAAATAATATGATTTAAATGAAGGGAGAAATAAATATGGCAATAAGACAAATAAGATTAGAAAAAGATGAAATACTAAAAAAGAAATCAAGAGAAGTAGAGCAAATTGATGATAAAATTAAACAATTAATACAAGATATGATAGATACAATGTATAAATATAATGGAGTTGGTTTATCAGCTGTACAAGTTGGGGTATTAAAAAGAATAGTAGTAATTGATATAGATGATGGAACAGGTGTTAAGGTTTTAATAAATCCTAAAATAACAAAACAAAAAGGAGAACATGAAGTAGAAGAGGGATGTTTAAGTTTTCCAAATCAATATGCAAAATTAATAAGACCTAAAGAGGTAACAGTAGAAGCATTAGATGAAAATGGAAAAAAAGTTGTTATAAAAGCTAAAGACTTATTGGCTCAAGCAGTTGCACACGAATTAGACCATTTAGATGGAATTGTATTCATAGATAAAATGATTCCTGGAACTTTAGAATATGTTAAACCAGAACAAAATTAATAAAAATATTAAAAAATATTGTAAATACAAAAAAATATTGATATAATTTAGAAAAAATAAGGCATTTTGTCTAAAGAAAGGAACAATAGAAAAATGAAGAATAAAAAAATAATGACTTTAATAATCGCTGTAATAATAATTGCAATAATTGCAACAATAATAGGAGTAGTAATTAATAAAAAACAAGATTATACAGAAACAAAATTAAAAAAAATATATAATGAATTATCATCAGGTCAAACATATTCTTTCACAATGGAAGAAAATAATAATAAAACAATAATGGCTAAAAAAGAAGATAAAACAATTATAGATCAATATACTGAAGATGGACATGAAACAACATTAATAAAAGACGGAAACACTTATTTAATATTACATGACAGAGAAGAATATTATGTTTATGCAGGAAATAATATAGAGCAAAATATATTAGAAGATGGTATTTCTGAACTTATAAGCAAAGAATTTACAAAAGGAAATGAAAAAATAAATGGCAAAAAATATTCATATGAAGAATATGATGGAAGTACAATATTTATGCTTACAAATGCATTATCTTTAGATGAACAAGTAATAAAAACAAGATTTTATTTTGACAAAGATAATAATTTAGTATATGTAAAAACAATTTATGATGGAAATGAAGAATTATTAAAAATTTCTTTATCAAATAATGTAGAAGACTCATTATTTGAAATACCATCAAATTATGCAGAAAATGACTAAAGAATGATATAATAAGTTAAAAACTTTTTATATATATAAAATTCAAAAGAAGGAGGAAAAAATATGTCAACAAGATTCGTATTAAACGAAACATC
The DNA here is from genome assembly GCA_934177555.1 of uncultured Clostridia bacterium. Lineage (GTDB taxonomy): Bacteria > Bacillota > Clostridia > TANB77 > CAG-508 > CAG-269. The sequence goes on along the minus strand of CAKPPL010000083.1, from coordinate 3,302 downwards.
ATATTTTGGGAAAGGAGCAAGAGAAGAGTTACCAGAAGAAATTAGAAAAAGAGGTTTTCACAAAGCTTTAGTCGTAACAGATAAAGCTTTAGCAGAATGTGGAGTTACAACAAGAGTAACAGAAGTTTTAGATAAAGCTGGAATAGAATATGAAGTATATTCAGAAGTAAAACCAAATCCATCAATAAAAAATGTAACTGATGGTGTAGAAATGTGTAAAAAATCTGGAGCAGATGTTATAATTGCAGTAGGTGGTGGATCTAGTATAGATACAGCAAAAGGTATATCTATAGTAATGACAAACCCAGATAGAGCTGATATTGTATCATTAAATGGATTATCAAATACAGTAAATAGAGGAATGCCAGTAATTGCATTACCTACAACATCAGGAACAGCTGCAGAAGTAACAATTAATTATGTAATAACAGATGAAGAAAGAGAAGTAAAAATGGTATGTGTAGATCCAAATGATATACCAATTTTAGCAATAGTAGATTCAGATTTAATGGCTTCAATGCCAAAATCTATAGCAGCATCAACAGGTATGGATGCACTTACACATGCTGTTGAAGGATATATAACAAAAGCACATAACACAATGTCAGACATGTTCCATATGCAAGCAATAAAATTAATATTCAAAAATCTACCAGCAGCAGTAAATGAAAAAGATGAACATGCTATAGAAATGATGGGACTTGCACAATATATAGCAGGTATGGGATTCTCAAATGTTGGATTAGGAATTGTACATTCAATGGCACATCAATTAGGAGCTGTTTATGATACACCACATGGAATGGCTAATGCAATTTTATTACCAACAGTTATGAGATTTAATGGAGAAGATCCTGCAACAGCACAAAGATTTAGAGAAATCCTTATAAATATTGGCAGACCAGATGCAGAACATTTAAATGATCAAGATGTTATAAATACATTTGTATGGATGATTTCAGAACTTTCAAAAGCTGTTGGAATCACACAACGTGTTAGAGATGTTGGTGGTAAAGAAGAAGATTTTGGATTACTTGCAGATAAAGCAATGGAAGATCCTTGTAAACCAGGAAATCCAAGAGAAGTTTCAAGAGAAGATTTCATAGAATTATTTAGAAGAGCATTTTAATATAAAAGGAGTGGAAATTAAATCCACTTCTTTTTTGCTTTACAAATATACTAATTAGTGATATACTAATAAAGCAAAAAAATAAAGGAGGGTTATTATGAATCACATACTATTTTGCGACATTTTTTCAAATGAGGATATTCGGAAAGTAGAGAAACACTTTAGAGAGTGGATATCTACCAATGAAATGAAAGGTGTATTGCTGTTTGATGTGTCAATAATGAACCAGCTTTATAAACGAGCTGTAGAACAAAAAGTTCATACTTTTTTGGACACTAATGGAAGCTCCAGAAAATTTGGATTAGGAGATTTACGGATAGTGTGGTATGAGTTATCTGGCACAAAAGCTATACTAAAAACAGTAAATTCCATTTCAACTGGAAAGGTTTTATACAGTGAACCTTCTTCTTGGAATGAAGCAACAGTGTGGTATCAATTCAAGTAAAACTCTCATAACAGGAATGTTATTTATTCCTGTTATTTTTTATTTAATATAATTATTGTAATTTAAGCAATTTTATGATATAAATATATATGATGTAAACTTAACAAGGGGGAATAACAAAATGAATCAAAAAGAAAAACTAGATAAATATATACCAAAAGAATTTGAAACAGAGTTATATAAAGAATGGGAAGAAAAAGGTTATTTTAAACCAAATAATGATAAAAATAGAGAATCATACTGTATTGTAATGCCACCACCTAATGTTACAGGAAAACTTCATATGGGACATGCTTTAGATGATACATTACAAGATATTTTAATAAGATATAAAAGAATGCAAGGATTTAATACTTTATGGATTCCTGGCACAGATCATGCTGCTATTTCAACAGAAGTAAAAGTAGTTGAAAAACTAAAAAAAGAAGGAATAGACAAACATGATTTAGGAAGAGATAAATTTTTAGAAGAAGCATGGAAATGGACTAAAGAATATGGTGGAACAATAGTAGCACAACAAAAACAATTAGGATGTAGTGCAGATTGGGAACATGCTAGATTTACATTAGACTCAGGATTGTCAAAAGCCGTTTTAACAGTATTTAAAAAGTTATATGATAAAGGATATATATATAAAGGAAAAAGAATGATTAATTGGTGTCCTTGTTGTAAAACATCAATATCAGATGCAGAAGTAGAATATACAGAAGAACAATCAAATTTATGGTATATCAATTATAAAATAGTTGATACAGATAAATATATTACAGTTGCAACAACAAGACCTGAAACAATGCTTGGGGATACTGCTGTTGCAGTAAATCCAAATGATAAAAGATATAAAGATCTTATAGGAAAAAAATGTATACTTCCAATAATAAACAAAGAAATTCCTATTATAGCAGATGAAATGGTTGATATTGAATTTGGAACAGGATGTGTAAAAATAACACCAGCACATGATATAAATGATTATCAAGCAGGGCTAAGACATAATTTAGATATAATTGAAGTATTTGACGAATCTTCAAAAATGAATGATTTGGTTCCAGAATATAAAGGGCTAGATATACTAGAAGCACGTAAATTAATTGTAGAAAAACTAAAAGAATTAGGCAATCTTGTTAAAATAGAACAACTAACACATAATGTTGGAAAACATGATAGATGTAAAACAACAATAGAGCCTAGAATCTCTGAACAATGGTTTGTAGCAATGAAAGAATTAGCAAAACCAGCTATAGAAGCTGTTAAAAATGGAGAAACAAATTTTATACCACAAAAATTTGAAAAAACATATTTTAATTGGTTAAATAATATTCAAGATTGGTGTATTTCAAGACAAATCTGGTGGGGACATCAAATACCAGCATATTACTGTGATGAATGTGGACATATAAATGTAAGTATAGAAAAACCAGAACATTGTGAGAAATGTAATTCAAGTAAATTAACACAAGATCCAGATACTCTTGATACATGGTTTAGTTCAGCATTATGGCCATTTTCTACATTAGGTTGGCCAGAAGAAACAGAAGAATTTAAAACATTTTATCCAACTAATACATTAGTTACAGGATATGATATAATATTTTTCTGGGTAATAAGAATGATGTTTTCTGCATTAGAGCAAACTGGAAAAGTTCCATTCAAAGATGTACTTATACATGGCATTGTAAGAGATAGCCAAGGTCGTAAAATGTCAAAATCATTAGGAAATGGAATAGA
>CAKPPL010000082.1 GCA_934177555.1 uncultured Clostridia bacterium | reverse complement strand
ATAAAAATTTAAAAAGAAATAAAAAGAAATATAGAACAACAGTAATCTCTTTAGTAGTAAGTATAACAGTATTTATTTCTCTAAATTCTTTTATGAATTATGTATTTGGAGTTACAGATGTGTATTATAAAAACATGGAATATAATGTTGGAGTATACATTACTCCAAAGGCAAGTAGTAATTTTAGTTATAATGATACATATGAGTATTTTAAAAACATTGCTAAAAATTATAACTTAGAAGATTACAGTATAATAAGATCTGCATATGTTAGTTCAGAATCATTAAAAGATAAAATGACAGATGAATATAAAGAATTTGCAAAAAGATATGAAGAATATGATGATTTTACAATAATATCATTAGGAGAAAAAGAATATGAAAAATATACAAAAGAAATTGGTATAAAATATCAAGATGCTAAAGATGGTATAATATATTATGATAGTTCAAGTATTTATAATTATGATACATATGAAAAAATAAAAAGTGTGAATATAAATGTAGGAGATGAAATTAATTGTTCTATTACACCAAAACAATCAAAACAAAAAAGTAATTTCAGTTTGAATTTAAAAATAGTAAAAATTGCTGATAAATCTCCAATGAATGAAACTATATATTCAACATATGGAACATTTATTATTAGTGATGAAGTAATGGATAAAATAAATGACAATTATTGCTTTAGTATGAAAATAAATGCAAAAAATCCGGAAGAACTTTGTAAAAAATTAGATGAAGAATCAAAAGGTTCATTTATAGAAGAAAACAACTTGAAATTTGATTATACTAACTTTCAAGAAGAAAGAGAAAGAGATAATAAAATTGTATTATTGATATCAATATTTTTATATGGATTTATTGTAGTAATTACATTAATAGGTGTTACAAATATATTCAATACAATCACAACAAATATGAATCTAAGAAGTAAAGAATTTGCAATGTTAAAATCGATAGGAATGACCAAAAAAGAATTTAATAAAATGATTAATTTAGAGAGTATATTTTATGGTATTAAATCATTAATAATAGGAATTACATTAGGATTAGGATTATCTTATTGGATTTATACTATTGTCAAAGACAATGGCGCTACTGAAAGAATAAAATTTATATTCCCAACATATTCAATTATAATATCAATAGTATTTATAATGGTGATAGTAGGAATTATAATGAAATATTCATTAAATAAAATTAATAAACAAAATATAATTGAAACAATTAGAAATGATAATATATAAAATATTGACATTTTATGGCATATAGATTAAGATATTATGGAGAAGGTGAAAATATAGAGTGAATACTAAAAAAACAGAAGTAATAAGGAAAATAATATTAATAATAACAATAGCATTAATGATAGGATTAATAGTATATTTATTTCCTGTTATGAAAAATTTATCAACACATGAAGGACAAATAGCTTTTAAAGAAAAAGTGGCTAATTCTGGTATATATGGTTTTTTAACATTATTAGGTCTTCAATTTGCACAGATTTTTCTAGTGGTTCTACCAGGAGAACCACTAGAGGTATTAGCAGGAATGTGTTATGGAGCAATAGGTGGTACTATATTTATTTTATTATCTGTGTCAATAACTACAGCTATTATCTTTTATTTAGTAAAAAAATTTGGAAAGAATTTTATTTATCAATCATTTAAAAAAGAAAAAATTGATAAAATAGAAAATAGTAAAATATTTCAGAATCCTAAAAAAATAGAATATATATTAGCAATTTTATTTGCAATTACAGGTTCACCAAAAGACCTTATAGTTTATATAGGTGGGCTATTACCAGTAAAACCTCTTCATTTTATCTTAATATCAACATTTTGCAGATTACCATCAGTTATTTCATCTACAATAGTAGGACAATATTTTTCAGAAGGAAACTGGAAAATTAGTATATTAGTATATGGAATTACTTTTATTGTAACAATATTAATGTTTGTAATTATTAAAATATTTGATAAAGATAAAATTACTGAAAATGCATTAGAAGAACTAAAATAAGAAATAATATATTAGGAGATTAATTATGAAAATATTAATTGTAATAGATCAGTATGATGGTGCCAATAATGGAACAACAATATCTGCAAGAAGATTTGTTGAAAATTTAAGAAAAAGAGGAAATGAAGTAAGAATAATAAGTACAGGAAAAGAGAGTGAAAACAAATACACTGTAAAAAATATACATTTAACTCCAATAATACATTGGATAGTAAGTTCACAAGGAATGGAATTTGCAAAAGCAGATGAAGAAAAACTAAAAGAAGCAATCAGTTGGGCAGATGTTGTTCATTTTTATATGCCATTTTTCTTATCTATAAAAGGTATGAAAATAGCTAAAAAAATGAACAAACCAATGACTGCTGCTTTTCACGTTCAACCAGAAAATATAACATATACCATTGGATTAGGAAAAAATGAAAAAGTAAATGACAAAATATATACAGTTTTTAAAGAAAAGTTTTTTGATGAATTTAATCATATTCATTGTCCAAGTCAATTTATAGCAAATGAATTAAAAAAACATGGATATAAAGCTAAATTACATGTAATATCAAATGGAATAGAATCAGACTGGAAATATATGAAAAGTGATAAACCAGAAGAGTTAAAAAACAAAAAAGTTTTAACAATGGTTGGAAGATTATCTGGTGAAAAAAGACAAGATGTTTTAATAAATGCTGTTCAAAAATCTAAATATAAAGATGTTATTCAACTTATATTTGCAGGAAAAGGACCTAAAAAACATAATTATGAAAAATTAAGTGAGAAATTAGCCAATAAACCAATATTTCAATTTTATGATAAAAATGAATTACAAAAAGTGCTTTCATATAGTGATTTATATATACACACATCAGATGCAGAAATAGAGGCTATTTCTTGTATAGAAGCAATTTCAACAGGGATTGTTCCAATAATAGCACAAAGTGATAAATCAGCAACAAGTCAATTTGCATTAGATGAAAGAAGTATTTTTAAAGCAGGAGATGTTGATGAACTAGCACAGAAAATAGATTATTGGCTAGATAATGAAATCGAAAGAAGAAGAATGGAAAAAAAATATGCAGAAAGTGCAAATAATTATAGAATAGAAAAATCTATGGAATTAGTAGAGCAAATGTTTAAAGAAGAGATAAATGAAAAATGAAACAAATTAATAATTATGAATCCAATTTAAGTATAGGAAAAAGAACCGAAGATTTACGAAAAAGAGTTATTGAAGAATATAATAAAATGGAGGAGTGTTAATGGAAGAAAAAAACAAAAATGATATTATTGTAATAACAGAATTTAATCGAGGAAATAGAAAATTCATAAAAGCACTTGAAAAAACTAATATAACAGGAAACTATATATATTATGAAATTATTGATGACAAAATTATAGAAATAAAAGAAAAGAATTTATTGGAATATATAAAAAGTGTTTATGAAAGTAATCTAAATACTACAATAATATAGTGAAAGGTAAATATAATATGGCAAAAAGAGAAAATGAAGAAATAAAAAAATATGTTATGACATTTGTACCAAATATTCTAGATAACTATCCATTGTTTACGAGAACATTTGGAGAAAATTTTGCAAAGAAAAGATTACAAACAAACCTAAAGAGAGTTTACACAAATGGACTAAATTTGGAAGGAATTCAAGGAGATTTTCAAAAAGAAGAGATAAATCTTTATGATACAATAGAAAGAGATGGACTTTTTTCTGTTCAAGAAGTTGAACAAAATAGTGATTATAAATTTACATTATTACATGAAGCAATACATTCAATATTAAAAAAGGATATGATTGAATGTGATAAACAAAATATAAAATATCGGCTCAGGGATTTTTAAAATAGATAAAAAAGACAGAGAAATAGGAAGAGGTTTAAATGAAGGGCTAACAAACTGGATTGCAGAAAAAAGTCTTGGAAAAAAAGAAATAACATATTCATATATAGAACTAACTAAAATTATATATCAATTAGAGCTAGCTATTGGTGAAGAAAATGTAATGGAAATGGCAAAAATGAATGATAAAGAAATTGCTGAATTATTAGGTATGAGGATATATGAATTTATTATATTACAAGCATCAGCAGATGAAATTGTTAATGCAGATTATAAATTAAATGTTGTAAATCATATTTTAGATGTATTAGAAGAATATCAAGAAAAATTATCTAAACATGAAAATTTGACAGATGTAAAGGAAAAGATTGAAGGATTAGATCCTATATATAAAAAAGTATCGTCTTTACAAAAACATAAAGAACCAGAAGAAATAGCAATTCAAGAGCAATTAAGAATATTTAAAGATGTTGGAGAAAACTTAATTGGAACTAAATCAAGATGTACTGCTAGAATAGAGGAAATGATTTATGAAAAATTCTTTAAACAAGATTATGAAACAGCTTTGAGAAAAAAAGAAGTTTCTAAAGAAGAGATTATTAAATTTTTACAGCTTAGTAATTATATGTCAAATGGTAACCCAAATGATATTGATAAATCATCAATTAGATTTTTAAAATCATTGTATAAAGAATTATTACCTAAGTGGATAGAACAAAGTATTGATGAAATATTCAATAAAGATGAAGTAAATATGGCAGAAGTTGCCAGAATTTTAAAAATAATAAAAACACTTAAAGATTCTCAAGAAGAATTAATAGAAAATGATATAAGAAGTATTAATAGTGACTTTATTGATAAAAGTGTACAAATAATAAAACAAAAACTTGGATATGATAGACCAACTGGCACAAAAAATGAATTTGCTGGTAGATAATTATTGAAAAAAATAAAAAAATAAAGTATAATCAATAAAAATAAAAAAGGAGAAATAAAAATGACATTAGTAGAAGATTTAAAATGGAGAGGACTAATAAAAGATATATCAAGCCCAGAATTAGAAGAAAAATTAA
>CAKPPL010000081.1 GCA_934177555.1 uncultured Clostridia bacterium | reverse complement strand
AAAAAATAAGGAAAAGAAGGATTTAGACAAGTAATATGTCTATAACCTTCTTTTAAAAAAAGTGTCCGGATATCAGAGATAGGCGTCAGTTTTTCTAAAAACTGACGCCAAATTTTTTACGAACATGAGTTTCTGAAAGGAGGCTTATTTAGAATTAACTGATATCTGAATAGAATTGATAAATACTAACGCAGAGAAGGAAAAGAAAAAAGTATTTTAATAAGGAGCCTAATGTGCTCCTTATTTTGTTAATAATACTAATCCTTTTTTTATTAAATCTTCAATAGATAAAGAATTAACATCTAAATGTTCAAAAGCTTTTTCAATATCTTTTTTAGAAAATCCTAATACCATAAGACCAGAAATAGCCTCTTGTATATTTTCAGAATTTTGTAAAGAATTTGATTTTAAAGAAGCCTCTCTTGAAACATCTTGCTCAAGCTGTTCAGCTTTTAATTTATCTTTTAATTCTAAAATAATTCTTTGAGCAGATTTATTTCCAATGCCAGGAATTTGAGTAAGAAGTTTTACATTGTTTGAAATTACAGCTATTGCAAACTCAGAAGGTTCAATACAAGACAACATTCCTAAAGCACTTTTAGCTCCAACACCACTTACAGACAAAAGTAATTCAAAAGTATTTAGTTCTTCTTGTGTTTTAAAACCATAAATACTTATATCATCTTCTCTTACTCTGTAATATGTAAAAACTTTAATAATTTCACCAATTTCACCAATAGATTCAATAGCATTTTCTGCCATAAAAACTTTATATCCTAAACCAGATACATCAATAACAATGTAATTTTTGGCTTTAATTTCTAAACTACCTTTTATATATGCTAACATAACAATCATTCCTTTCATGTTTTGTATTATAAATTTAAAAAATAAAAAAGTCAATAGGAATACAAAAAAATGTTCGCAAATATTGACTTTTATAAAAATAGGTAATATAATCATAAAAGAACAAAAATAGGAGTAAAAAAATGAATCAATTAGAACCATTGGCATATAGAATGAGGCCTAAAACATTAGAAGAATATGAAGGTCAAGAACATGTAATAGGACCAGGAAAAATATTATATAGAACAATAAAAGCAGATAGATTATCAAGCATAATACTATTTGGACCACCAGGATGTGGCAAAACATCATTAGCCAAAGTAATAAGTGAAACAACAAAATATAAATTTTATAAAATAAATGCAGTAACAGCAGGAGTTGCAGACATAAAAAGAATAGTAGAAGAAACTAAAAATTTTATGATGAATCCAGCTGGCAAAAGTATATTATTTATAGACGAAATTCATAGATTTAATAAATTGCAACAAGATGCATTATTACCATATGTAGAAAATGGAACAATAATATTAATAGGAGCAACTACTGAAAATCCATACTTTGAAGTAAACAAAGCATTAATTTCCAGATCAATGGTAATAAAATTAAATCCATTAACAGAAGAAAATATTTACAATATTTTAAAAAGAGCATTAATAAGCAAACAAGGACTAGGAGAATACAGTATAAAAATAGAAGATAGTACATTAAGAAAAATAGCAGATATATCAAATGGAGATGTAAGAACAGCTTTAAATGGTTTAGAAGTAGCAGTTTTAACAACAAATATGGAATCAGATGGATATATACACATAACAGATGAAGTTATAAAAAACAGTATTCAAAATAGAAAAGCTATATTTGATAAAAATGGAGATACACACTATGACAATATAAGTGCATTTATAAAATCAATGAGAGGCTCAGATGCAGATGCAGTACTATTTTATTTAGCTAGAGCATTAAATGGTGGAGAAGATCCTGTATTTTTAGCAAGAAGAATAGTTATCTGTGCTTCAGAAGATGTTGGGTTAGCAGATCCACAAGCACTTGTTATAGCAACATCAGCAATGCAAGCAGTACATATGGTTGGAATGCCAGAAGCTAGAATAATACTTGCAGAAGCAGCAGTATATGTTGCAAATTGTAAAAAATCAAATGCAACATATTTAGGAATTAACAAAGCATTAGAAGATGTTGCCAATAAAGAAACTGGCGAAATTCCAATGCATATAAGAAATGCACCAATAGAAAAAATGAGAGAACTAGGATATAATGAAGGATATTTATATCCACATGATTTTCCAGGTCACTATGTAGAACAACAATATTTGCCAGATAAAATGTTAGGAACAAAGTATTATATTAAAGATGAGAATATTAAATAAAAAAATGGGAAAAATAGAAAAAGAAAATCTATTTTTCTCATTTTGTTTTTAAGGAGATTATTAAAATAAATGAAAAAGGCAATAATTGGTGTTCTGGCTGGGATTATTTGTGGACTATTTGGAACAGGTGGAGGAATGATATTAGTACCAGCATTTATATATATGTTAAAAATAGAACCTAAAAAAGCAAGAGGAACATCATTATTTTGTATGTTAGCAATGGTAATTACAAGTAGTTTTTTCTATTACAAAGGTAATTATATAAATTGGAATACAGGAACATTATGTGCAATAGGTGGAATTGTAGGAGGGTATTTAGGTGCTAAAATTTTGAAAAAAGTTCCAGATTACATTTTAAAAATAATGTTTTCAGTTTTTCTTATATACTATTCATTTAGAATGATTTTTTTATAAAAGAGGTAATATGAACGAGATAATTATAGGAAGTATTGCAGGAATTTTCAGTGGAATAGGAATGGGTGGAGGAACAATACTAATATTTTTACTTACAACATTTATTGGATTAGAACAGCATATAGCACAAGCTACAAATTTAATATATTTTATTCCAACAGCAATTTCAGCAATTATAGTTAATTATAAAAATAAGAATATTGATATTAATTTAGGATTATATATTTCGACATTTGGAATTATTGGAGCTATTATTGGAGCTAAGATATCAGTAAATACAGATGTTAATTTGTTAAAAAAATTATTTGGAATTTTTTTGACAATTATTTCTATTCATGAAATATATACCTTATATAAAGAGTATAAAATATACAAAAAAAGTCATAATAAAAATAGTTAACTTGAAAAAATATTTTTGAAAGGAATGGTATTATGAATATGAAATTTGTAAAAGGAATAGTTGTTGGTGGATTAATAACTACAGGTGTAATGATGATGTGGACAGATAACAATTATATGAATACTAAAAAAATAAGTAAAAAAGGAAAACAATTAGCTAAAAAAATGGGGATATTATAATAGAAAAACTAATATAAAGTTTTGTGTACTTTATATTAGTTTTTTTATTTTAGCAGTTTTCTTGGCAATCCTCAGAATCACATCTGTCACATTCATGAGTATCACATTCTAAATCAATACCTTTTAGGCATTTGCCTTCATGATGGCATTTTGCACAAATTTTTATATGCTTAACAGAATTTGCCCAAATATTGATAGCATATTTTTTGCCAGGACATAAAGGACCGAAAACAAATTCACCATCTTCATCTGTAAAAGTATGAGAAACAGGTTTTAATTCTTTTTTGCCAAATTTATATTCAACTTCTACTAATTTTACAACTGCATCTTTTACTGGTTCTTTAAAACAATCTCTTACAATTCCATAAATAACATCTCTATGATCATTTGCAAGAGTTATATCTAAATCATATTGTTTACCATCAGCAATGAAACCATCTATATCAACTACGGGACACATTCCTTCAGGTTTTTTCTCATTTATTTCCATATAAAACACCCTTTCTTTAATTAATGACGATGTCATTATTAATATATAATATGAAAAAAATATAAAATTGATAATAAACAGTGGAATATTTAATAAATATGATGTATAATATCAAACAAAAAATAAGTGAGGAGATAATGTCATGAAAGAAAATCCAATAGGAATATTTGATTCAGGAGTTGGAGGATTAACAGTATTCACAGAAATAAGAAAAAAACTAAAAAATGAAAATATAATTTATTTGGGAGATACAAAAAACTTTCCATATGGAGATAAAAGCCAGGAGGAAATAATAAAGTATTCAATATATAATACAGAATTATTAATAAATAAGGGGGTTAAATTAATTGTTGTAGCATGTGGTACTGCAACTAGTCAAGCCATTGATGTATTAAAAAGTAAATTTAATATTCCTATAATAGGTATAATAGATCCAACAGTTGAATATGTAAAAAAACAAAATATAGATACTATTGGAGTAATAGCAACAGAGGGGACAATAAGAAGTGGTGCTTGGGAAAAGCAATTAAAAAATAATATTCATAATATAAATGTAGTTAATAAAGCATGTCCTATGCTTGCTACAATAGCAGAAGAGGGTAGAGCTCAAAGCAAAGAAGGTAGAGAAGTTATAAAAGAATATATGAAACCATTTAAAGAAAAAAGAATTAACAAAATTATATTAGGGTGTACACATTATCCTATATATGAAAAAATAATAATGGAAGAACTTAATTATAATGTAGAGTTAATTAATACAGGAAAAACAATAGCAAATTATTTGGAAGTATATTTAAAAGAAAATAATTTGGAAAATGATAAGCAAAAAACATCAGAAGAAATATTTCTAACCAAGCCAGAAGAGGAGTTTAAAGATATAGCTAAAAATATAATGAAAGTAGACTTACCAATTAAACAAATAACAAATTAAAAAATATTCAAAAATTTTTTAAAAAAGTGTTGACAATTTTCGACATGCGTGTTATTATAAATGAAGCTTAACCAACAGACGAAAAAATATAGAAAATAGTACACAAGAATTAGTAAAAAGTGATAACATAAAAATAGAAAAAACGACGATTACTAGTTTTTTATTTTGCCTCAAAAAAGAGACAAAAAAATATTTAAAATATTTTTTAAAAAAGTATTGACAAGAAGAAAAAGGTATGCTAAAATAAGTTTTGTTCACACAGAGTGAGCAAACAAAAAAGTACATTGAAAAGTAAACAATAGAACCTTTAGAGAAGAAACCAAACGGTAAATTCTAGAAATAGAAAAGTA
>CAKPPL010000080.1 GCA_934177555.1 uncultured Clostridia bacterium | reverse complement strand
TCTTTAAGTTAAATAATTAATGATAAATAATTTTTTACATATTGATATAAATTTGAGTTACTATCATATACATATTAACTTGAATTCTGGCAACAGAATCCATAACTGGAAATCCTAGTCTCGCACCTATAATTCCTAGTAAAGCTCCTATTGATAAAAAAAATAATGAGCATTCACTCATTATTTTTTATTATTCTTCTACTTTTGCTTCTGGAGCTGCTGTTTCTTCAGCTTTAGCTTCAACAACTGGTGTTTCTTCTTTTATTATTATTTCTTTATTTTCAATTCTAGCTCCTACCATTTCTTTAGTTTTAGAAGCTTTTCCTGTTCTTTCTCTTAAATAGTAAAGTTTAGCTCTTCTAGCTTTACCAACTCTTACTACTTCTACTTTTTCAACTAATGGTGAGTGAATTAAAAATGTTTTTTCTACACCAACACCATAAGAAATTTTTCTTACTGTAAATGTACTGTTAACTCCTCCACCTTGTTTTTTTATTACTATTCCTTCAAATACTTGGATTCTTTCTTTGTTTCCTTCTTTAATTCTAACGTGAACTCTAACTGTATTTCCTATTTTAATATCTGGTATAGAATTTTTTAATTGTTCATGTTCTATTGATTTTACGATATCCATCAGTATTTACCTCCTTCTTTCTTTATACAAGCGGTGCATCTTTGCACTTTGCATCTTTTTTTATTTTTTCTAAATTTTTTAAGTCTTCCTCAGACAATTTTATATTTTTTAAAAGTTCTGGTCTTTTCATATATGTATTTTTTAAAGATTTATATCTTCTCCATTTTTCTATGTTTCCATGATGTCCAGATAATAGTATTTCTGGTACTTTTATATCCTCAAAAATTTCAGGTCTTGTGTATTGTGGATATTCTAAGAGTCCTTGTGAAAATGATTCTTCTGTTGTTGAATCCTTACTAATTACTCCATCAATATATCTACTTATTGAGTCTATTAATACCATTGCTGGTAATTCTCCTCCTGTTAATACATAGTCTCCTATTGAAATTTCTTCATCTACTATTTTGTCAATTATTCTTTGATCTACTCCTTCATAATGTCCACATAGTAATGTTAGATTTTGTTCTTTACTTAATTCCATTACTTTTTTTTGTTCTAATCTTTTTCCTTGTGGTGATAGATATATTACTTTACTATTTAAATCTTTTATTGATTTATATGCATCATAAATTACATCTGCTTGCATTACCATGCCTGCACCACCACCATATGGAGTATCATCTACTTTTTTGTGTTTATTTTTAGAAAAATCTCTAATATTTATTAAATTTATTTCTATTAGCTTTTTTTCTTCTGCTTTTCCTATTATACTCTGTTTTAAAGTTTCAAACATTTCTGGGAAAAGTGTAAGCACATTAAATTTCATGTTTCCTCCTTATATAAGTCCTGGTATAAGGTGAACTATTATTTTTGAATTTTCTAAATCTACATTTTTTATTACTTCATCTATTCCTGGTAATAAAACTTGTTTTCCTAATTCATCTTTTACTACATATATGTCTTTACTTCCAGTATTGTATATATCTTCTACTTTTCCTAATAAATTTCCATCTTCTGTATAAACTTCTAGTCCTATTAAGTCTGCTATAAAATATGTTCCTTCTTCTAATGGTATTGCATCTTCTCTGTCTATTTCTAGATATTTATTTTTTAGCATTTCTGCATCTTCTATTTTGTCTATACCTGAAAATTTTATTAGCACCATATTTTTATGGTATTTAACATTTTCTATTTTATATTGTTTTTCTTGATTTTTGTTTTTGATATATACTTTTTTTAATTCGTCAAATCTGCTTATATCATCTGTAAAAGGTACTACTTTTACTTCTCCCTTTATTCCAAATGTATTAACTATTTGACCTATTTCTAATCTTTTTTGCATATCTTTTCCTTTATCCAATAAATTCTACTGTAACTTTTTTATCTTTTTTATTTGCTACAGCTCTCATTACTGTTCTAATTGATTGTGCTATTTTTCCTTGTCTTCCGATTATTTTTCCCATATCTTCTTCAGCAACTTTTACTTCAAAGATTATAGTTTTTTCTCCTTCAACTTCTTTGATTTCCACTTTATCAGTGTTATCAACTAAGTTTTTAATAATTACTTCTAGTGTTTCTTTCATTTTGCTCATTCCCTTCTGCATGTTTATTCATTAAGCATTTTTTATTAATGATTTAACTGTGTCTGTTGGTTGTGCACCATTTTTTATCCATTGTTCTAATTTTTCTTTGTCTAATACTATTGTTGATGGTTTTGTCATTGGATCATATGTTCCAATTTTTTCGATGATTTTTCCATCTCTTGGAGATTTTGAATCAGCTACTACTATATGATAGAATGGAGCTTTTTTCTTTCCTTCTCTTTGTAATCTTATTTTTACCATTTTTTTCACCTCCTAAAACTATATATAAATTAAAAATTAATAACTATTTTATATTTTGAAATTTTTTAGTGAATTTTCATCCAGTCCATTTAACATTTTCTTCATTCCACCTTTATTTGATTTTAATTGTTTCATCATTTTTTGTGTCATTTCAAAAGATTTCATGAATTTATTAACATCTTGTACTGTTGTTCCACTACCTTTTGCTATACGTATTCTTCTACTTGCATTTAATAGCTTGGTATTTCTTTTTTCTTGTTTTGTCATTGAACATATTATTGCTTCTACTTTATCAAATTCTTTGTCATCTATATTCAAATCTTTTATTTTATTCATTCCTGGTAACATCTTTAATATTGATGATAATGACCCCATTTTCTTTACTTGTCTTATTTGTGCTAAATAGTCGTCTAAATCAAGTTCGTCTTTTCTTAATTGTTTTTCTAGTTTTTGTGCTTCTTCTTCTGTTATTGCTTCTTCAGCTTTTTCTATGATTGAAAGCACATCTCCCATTCCAAGTATTCTTGATGTCATTCTTTCTGGATTGAATATTTCTATATCACTTAATTTTTCACCTGTTGCTGCAAATTTTATTGGTTTTCCTGTAACTTTCTTTACTGAAAGTGCTGCCCCACCACGTGTGTCTCCATCCAATTTTGTTAATACAACTCCATCTATTCCTACAGCTTCATTAAAGCTTTGAGCTATATTTACTGCATCTTGACCTGTCATTGAATCTACTACTAATAGGATTTCATGTGGTTTGATGTTTGATTTTATATTTTTTAATTCTTGCATCAATTCATCATCTATATGTAATCTACCTGCTGTATCTATTATTACTACATCATTAAGTTTTGAGATTGCTGTACTTATTGCTTGCCTACTTATTTGCACTACGTCTTTTGAAATTTCATTACTATATACTGGTATATTTAATTGGGCTCCTACAACTTGTAATTGTTTGATAGCTGCTGGCCTATATACATCACATGCTACTAGTAATGGCTTTTTTCCTTGTTTTCTTAATAAGTTTGCTAATTTTCCGGCTGTTGTTGTTTTTCCTGACCCTTGAAGTCCTACTAACATTATTATTGTTGGTGGATTTGGTGTAAAGTTTATTTTACTCTCTGTTCCTCCAAGTAATTCTACCATTTCATCTTTTACTATTTTTATAACTTGTTGCCCTGGTGTCAATGACTTCATTACGTCTTGTCCTAATGCTTTTTCTTCTATATTTGCTATAAATTCTTTTACTATTTTATAGTTTACGTCAGCTTCTAATAATGCAAGTTTTACCTCTCTTAGCATGTCTTTTAAATCGCTTTCTGTTATTCTTGCTTTACCTCTGATTTTTCTAGTTATATCTTGTAGTCTTGATGATAGTCCTTCAAATGCCATTTTTTCCTCCTATCTCTTTTGTTTATACTAAACAACTTAATTCTTTTCTTATTTCTTCTAATATATTGGTTACTTTTTTGTCTGATGAATCTTTTTGTATTTTATTTAAGTTTACTAATATATTTTCTATTTGCTTTTCTTGATTAATTGTCCTTTTCATAAACAATAGCTTTTCTTCGTATTCGAAAAGTTTTCTTTCCCCCTTTTTGATGATATCTCTTACAGCTTGTCTGGTTATTTTATCGTTTTCTGCAATTTCTGATAAAGATAAGTCTTGATTGTAGTAATAGTTTATATATTCTTTTTGTTTTTCTGTTAGTAAATTGCTATATATTTGCCATAACATACTTATTTCTACTTTTTTTTCCATTACTACTACCTCTTCTTTCTTAAGTGACTATTTTCTTTTTATTATATGGCATAATAAAAAGGTGTAATGCTTATATACTTTACACCTTTTTTCTTGTTTTGTCAAGTCTTTTATTGAATTTTGTTTGATTTTATGGTAATTTTGCTGCTACATAATAATAATTTCTATTTTCAGCATATGATACTTGCCCATTTATTGCAAAACCACTTGAACTTACTGATACTACCCCTCCAAATGTTTGCTTACTTGCTGAATTACAAAGTACATTCAATGAATGTCCTTTATTTGAATATATTATTGCTATATCTCCAGAATCCACATCTCTACACATAACCATATTAGGTTGGAATCCACAGTTAACACTATAAGCTCCACCTGAGTCTCCTAAGTAAAATGTTCCAGCTTTATATGTTGAAACTCCTGACAATGGTACTTTTATACAACTTTTATCCCAATTCCAATTTCCCCAATATCCTATTGCTGGTACTACATCAATATTTGATCCATTTATTCTATAACAACTTTTTGCCTGATTACTTGCATCTGTTGTAGCATATTGAATTGATGATGAATAATTTTTCATTGAACCTGTATATTTTGTTCCATTTTTTCCGTATGCTGTTTGACCTGATACTAAATATGCTGCATTTGTTAGGTTTACATTTGAACCTATTAATCCTCCTAATGTTGGACCTGTTATTTTTCCACTTCCATTATGATATCCTGCTGGGATTGTATATGAGCCTCCACTTGTTGTTATACTTGCTGATACTGCTCCTCTATTTACCATTGTTCCTGTATATTTAGTTCCATTTTTTCC
>CAKPPL010000079.1 GCA_934177555.1 uncultured Clostridia bacterium | reverse complement strand
GGAATAGATTTAAAAGGTACAAATGCAATAGTAAAAATAGTAAAAGCAACAAAAGCACCAGATATAATAAATGAAAAAGAAACATCAAATATTATAGCTAAAAAATCTGGAACAATAACAAAAATAATAGCACAAAATGGTACAGCAGTGGTAAAGCAAGGAGATGAAGTGACAGAAAATCAAATTTTAATAAAAGGAGAAATGGAAGGAAAATATACAGGAACTAGATATGTACATAGTTTAGGAGAAGTAGAAGCAATAGTAAAATATAGCAAAACAGAAAAAATTTATTATAAAAAAGAAGAAAATGTCAAAACAGGAAAAAAAGAAGAGAAATATCAAATAAAAATAAATAAATTTCAAATAAATTTTTATAAAACTCTTTCAAAATTTGAAATTTATGATACAATAGAAGAGAATAAAAAGTTTAGGATATTTTCAAATATGTATCTACCTATTTCCGTAACGAAAATAACAAACTACGAATTGGAAAAAAATTCAAAAAATTACACAGTGGAAGAAGCAATAGAAGTTGGAACACAAGAGCTAGAAAAACAATTAGAACAAGAAATAGGAAATAACAAAAACATATTAGATAAATCAGCAAATATAGAAAAAACAGAAGAATATGTTAATGTAACAATGACATATGAGGTACTTGAAAATATAGGAATGCAGGAAAAATTTGAAAAACAAACAGAAGATATACAATAAACTAACCTGCCTACCAAAGAACTTGGAAAGGATGGAGCTTATGGAAGAAAGAAGTTTAAGAGTAGTAGGAACAGATAAGACATTTTTCAGTAAATTAACAAACACATTAACAAAAATGTTAATACCAACACAAATAAGTATAAATGGTATTAAAATAGGAATAAAAAGAAATGCTTTAATAAAGGCATTTGAAACTTTGCAAGAAAATACAGAAGAAACAAAACAAGAAATATTAGAAAAAAAATATGAAGAAGCATATACAGCATATTTAGAATCATTAGATAAATATGTATTAGATACAATATATAAAAAAGTAAAAAATGAGACAGCAACAGAAATGGAAAAAGCTGCACTATCACAATATTATGGAATAGTTCAACTAAAAAATAATGAATTTGTAGAGTATAAATATAGAAAACAAAAATATTTATTAGAACTAGATAAAGAAACAGTAATGAATTCAGGAAAAGCAAAATTAGTAGAAAATTACAAAAAATTCTATGTTTCAAAACAAGATTCATTATATAAAGGACTATTAAAAAATTATTCAATAAAATTAGCAGATAATACCAATATATATGATTCAACTAAAGAATGGATTTATGTAAAAATATTTAATACATTAGAAGAATACATAAAAAATATCTTACCATTAAAAATAAATGATAAAAAGCTTGAAAATATAGCAAAAGAATATGAAAAATACGAGAAATTCTCAGTAGGAAAATTAGACACAAAAGATAATATTGAAAAAAATATAGTATTATTAAAAATTAGTAGAAATTTATTTACACATAGTTTACCATTAGTAGTTGCAGAACAATGTTACATGAAATTACTAAAAGATGCTAGATGCTTAGTACAAGATACTAAAATAGCAACAAAAAGAGAAAAAGCATATACAATGTTATTAAACTTAATAGAAGACTATAATATTCAATTATTATCAACAAAAGTATATTGGGACAATTCAAAAGATAGAGAGGAATTTAAAAAATTCTATAACAAATATAAAGAAATTAAAAACTTAAAAGAAACAGACTTTATTGAATATGTTAAACAAAAAGAAATTTTATTTATAAAAAATGACATATCAAAAATACAAAAGGAAAAAACAGATTACAGTAGATTAACTAAATACTATAAGAGAAAACTAGTAGATTATGGTGTAATGAAAGAAATAAAAGGATTTACTACAATAAATCAAAAATATACAAGGAAAAAACAAGAAACAGGAATAAAAGAAATAGCAAAAGTAAGTTAACAGTAGAGGTCATGAATATGTATGAATTAGAATATTTAGAATTAGAAGAAAATAAAGAATATGAAAAAATAATAGAAAAAGTATTAAAACAATGCTTTAAAGAAGAAAACTTAGAAAATTCACAACTATATATTAATATAATATTAACAACACCAGAAAATATACATAAAATAAATAAACAATATAGAAATGTAGATCGTGAAACCGATGTATTATCATTCCCAATGTATGAAAAATTAGAAATAGATGATATGGTAAAAAATCAAAAATTTGAACATGAAGATATACTTGGAGATATAGTTATATCAATAGAAAAAGTAAAAGGACAAGCAATAGAATATGGACATAGTTTTGAAAGAGAGTTTGCATATATGTTAGTACATGGATTTTATCACTTAATGGGTTATGATCATATTGAAGAAGAAGACAAAAAAATAATGAGACCTAAAGAGGAAAAAGTTCTTGGTGAGTTGGGAATTAGAAGGGATGAATTAAATGAAGAATAAAGAACTAACAATATTAATATCAGTTTTAGCTATTCTTATTATAATTGCTGGTGGAGTATTAGGATATAAAATAATACAAAATAAGAAAAATGAAAAAACAGAAGTATCTAATCCTGAAGTTGTTGAAGAAAATAAAGATGAGACAATAGTAATAAATAAAAAACAACCTAAAATATTTAATGGAACAGATAGACCAATAGCTGTAATGATAGACAATCATTCTGGTGCATGGCCACAAGCAAATTTAAACAAAGCTTATATTGTATATGAAATAGTAGTGGAAGGTGGAGAAACAAGATTAATGGCACTATTCAAATGTCAAGATTTAGAAAAAATTGGACCAGTTAGAAGTTCAAGACATTATTTCCTAGATTATGCTTTAGAAAATGATGCAATATATGTACATTACGGATGGAGTCCACAAGCACAAAGTGATATATCTACATTAGGAGTAAATAATATAAATGGAATAACAGAAAGCTCATCAAGTTTCTGGAGAATAAAAGATAAAACAGCACCACATAATGTTTTAACAAGTACTGAAAAAATATTATCAATAGCAGAAAGGAAAAGATATCAAACAACATCAAACCAAAAAAGTGTATTAAATTATGTGGCAGATGAATTTGAATTGCAAAATGCAAGTACACAAACAAATAATACAGAAAATAATCAAACTCAAGAAATATTAGATGCTTTAACTGTTACAATACCACATTCAAAATTACAAACTGTAAAATATGAATACAATGCAGAAACAAAAACATATACAAGATATGCAAGAGGAAAACTTCAAAAAGATTATGTTACAGGAGAAGCAATAACAACTAAAAATATAATAATAACATTATGTGACAATTATGATTTAGCAGATAGTGAAGGAAAAGGAAGACAAGGATTGTCAAATATAGGAACATTTGATGGATATTATATAACAAATGGAAAAGCAATAAAAATCAAATGTACAAAAACAGGTAGAAAAGAACAAACAGTATATAAAGATTTACATGGAAATGAAATAAATGTAAATGATGGAAATACATTTATAAATATAGCACCAACAGATGCAAATATAACAATAGAATAAAAAAATATAAACTAGATATAATATTAAAAACTTAAAGGAGGAACGTAAAATGGATACAAATAAAAAAGTTGTTTTAGTAGGAGCTGGTTTTGTAGGAATGAGTATGGCATATTCATTATTAAATCAAGGTGGTGTTGATGAATTAGTATTAATAGATGTAAACAAAGATAAAACAATAGGAGAAGAAATGGATTTATCACACTGTTTACCATATTCACCACAAAAAATGAATATAAAAGCAGGAGATTATAGTGAATGCAAAGATGCAAATGTAGTAGTAATAACAGCAGGATTAGCACAAAAACCAGGACAATCAAGATTAGAACTTGCAGTAGCAAATGCAAAAATAATGAAAGATATTACAGAAAATGTTATGAAAAATGGATTTACAGGTATATTTATTGTTGCAAGTAATCCAGTTGATTTAATGTCTTATGTTGTTGCTGAAGTATCTGGTGTAGATAAATCAAGAGTTATTGGATCTGGAACAGTATTAGATACAGCAAGATTAAGATATTTAATAGCAGATTATTTAGAAGTATCTAGTAAAAATGTTCATGCATATATTCTAGGAGAACATGGAGATTCATCATTAGTTCCATGGGAACATTGTTATGTTGGATGTAAAAAAATGATTGATATAATGAAAGATAATAACCATCCAATGGAAGATTTAAAAAAGATACATGATGGTGTATGGAAAGCAGCATATGAAATTATAGAAAAGAAAAAAGCCACATATTATGGAATTGGAATGGCACTTAATAGATTAGTAAAAGCTGTGCTAAATGATGAAAATGCAATACTTACAGTATCAACATATTTAGATCATAAATATGGACAAGATGGAGTATTTATAGGAGTACCAGTGATTATTAATAAAAATGGAGTAAAAGAATTGTTAGAACTAAAATTAAATAAAACAGATCAAGAAAAATTTAATCATAGCTGTGAAATTATGAAAGAAAATTTAGAAAATGAAATAAAACCAATTATAAAAAATCATAACTAAAAGTTATGATTTTTTTATAATTTCAATATGAACATCTCTTAATTGGTCATGTGTAACATTTCCAGGTGCACCCATTAATAAATCTTGAGCTTTACTATTTAGAGGGAATGCAATTACATCTCTTATAGTATCAGCACCAGCTAAAAGCATTAACATTCTATCAACACCAGGTGCAATACCAGCATGTGGTGGAGCACCAAATTGGAATGCATTAAACAATGCACCAAATTTTTCTTCAACATGTTCTTTAGAATATCCAGCAATTTCAAATGCTTTGAGCATAATATCTATATCATGATTTCTAACAGCTCCTGATGAAAGTTCAATACCATTACAAACAATATCATATTGATATGCTAAAATATCTAATGGATCTTTATTAAGTAAAGCATCTAATCCACCTTGTGGCATAGAAAATGGATTATGACTAAATGCAACTTGATTTCTATCATCTAATTCA
>CAKPPL010000078.1 GCA_934177555.1 uncultured Clostridia bacterium | reverse complement strand
TAATATAAATGCAAATGTACTGATTATTACACTTGAACCTAAAACTATTTTTAATGCTTTTTTTACTCTGTCATATTTTTGTGCACCATAATTATAACCTAATATTGGTTGACTACCTGCTGCTATACCAATTATTATACTATTTAATATTTGACTTATTTTCATTACAATTCCTAATACTGTTATAGGAATTTCTGCCCCAAACTTGCTTTCTGCTCCAAATTTTCCTAATAAATTATTTTCAGCAGTCATAACACATACTATACTCATTTGAGTAATAAAACTACTTATTCCTAATGCTGCAATTTTTTTGCATACATTAAATTTTAGTTTTAAACTTTCTTTGCTTAATTTTATTGTCTTAAATCTTTTTACATATATAATATTTAATACAAATGTAAGTATTTGACTTATTACTGTAGCTATTGCTGCTCCTTCTACTCCTTTATGTAAAACAAATATAAATATTGGATCTAATATTGTATTTAATATAGCTCCACTTACCATGCTTACCATTGAATATTTAGGGCTTCCATCTGCTCTTATCATAGAATTTAATGTTGTTCCTATCATTGAAAATGGAAAACCTATTGCTATAATTTTTCCATATGCCATTGCATATTCTTTTAAATTCTCTGTACATCCAAATAGTTTTAAAAATTGTGGTAAAAATATAATTGTTATTATACAAAATAATATTGATACTATTGCTGATAAAACTATTCCATTTCCGATACCTGTTTCAGCTTCTTTTTTCTTTTTTTCACCAAGCTTTAAGCTCAAATATGCTGAAGCTCCATCTCCTAACATTAATGAAAATGCTAATCCTATCATTACTAATGGAAATACTACATTTGTTGCACCATTTCCTAAATATCCAACTCCTTGACCTATAAATATTTGGTCTACAATATTATATAATGAATTTACTAACATTGAAATTATACATGGAATTGAAAATTTTCTTATTAATTTTCCTATTTTCTCTTTTCCTAATATGTTTTCTTCTTGTTCCATTTTTTTATTCTCTTCCTTTCTTTATTTATATTTTACGTTTTTAGCAACCTATCTATTATATATTTTTTTGAATTTTTTGTCAAATAACTAAAAGAATTTTTTTCTTATTTTTTATCTAAAAAAGTGCACTTTTAAAGTACACCTTTCTAGATATATATAAATATTATCTTATACATTTTTGTTTTTAATATAATCTCCTTCAAATTCATTTTCAAGTATATCCATATGCAATTTATCATAATATTTACCATTTAAGAATATTTGCTCTCTACTTACTCCTGTATCTTTAAATCCACATTTTAAATAACATTTATGAGCTCTTTCATTAATTGATAATAAGTTTAATCTTATGCTATGAAGATTTAGATATTTGAATCCATATTCTAATATCATTTTAATTGCTTCTGTTCCATATCCTTTACTTCTAAAATCATTATCCCCTATAAATATGCCTAAAACAGCACTTCTTTCAATCCATTTAAACTGTTCTAAACCAACTGTTCCAATTAATTTATCTGTCCCAATTTCTATAATATTAAAATTTCTACTATTATCATCATTTATCATATTCTCTAAGTACTCTTTTTCTCCATTATATGTTGTTATCTGATTAGTTCTTCCTATATAATCAGTTACTTGAAAATCGTTCATCCATTCTGTAAACTTCTCAATTTCTTCTTCTGTTGTTCCTTTTGGTGCTAAATATATTCTATTACCTATTAGTTTTTTAAAGTATTTCATTTTATAACCCTTCTTTCTATAAATCAAATTTTTCTTTTATCATTTTTGCTACATCTTCTGCTGAGATATTTGTATTATCTATTTTATAAAAATTTTTAAAAATTTCCTCTCCTTCTCCTTTTTTAGAATTTAATCTATGTTTTTTTAAAGATCTGTATATATCATTTTCACTCCATTCCAAATCTCTTTTTGATGCTTTATATTTTAATCTATTTGCAGTTTTATTTCTACGTAATCTTTCTTCTAATGTAGTTTCTAATTCAATCGTATAAGTTTCATCAAATAAACTCATCCATTTGTCTGTTTCTTCTTTTTCTTCTTTAAAATCATTTTCAAAATCAAAGCATCCTGTAAAAATTATGCCCTTTTCATTACTTTTGGAAAATTCTTTAAATATTTCATATCTAATTATACTATTTATTTTTCTAAATGCTTCTTTATCATAATCAAATATTAATCTAACCATTTCTATAGTCATGTGATTATATAACAATTTATAATCTGTTATTTTTGCTAATTCTTGACCTACTGTCATCTTGCCAACAGCTTGTGGTCCAATTATCTGTACAAATTTTGGCATATGTTTTTCCCCCTTTTTTATTATCAAATTTTAATATATAACAATAGAAAAGTAGAACTTTTCTATTATATAAAAAAAACTCATAAAGTAATCTTTTTAAGACTCCTTTATGAGGTTTTTCTCAAATAAAGTGTACCAATTTTTGCAACTGGCTGTGTAGCTCCCTTTTTAGGTATACACACTCTTAATATGTTGACAGTATAACATATATTTTATATTATGTCAATAACATACTCTAAACAAATACGAAATACCACACCATTTAGGATTTAGTTTAAGCATGACTTTACTAACTGCGAACGGTACATTGAACTTGTCTATCATTTCAAGACCAGTATTTTCTGAAATATCCCCACTCTTTACCATGAAGAGAATCAATTTAACTTCTTCACTTAATGATTCATATTCATGAAATATGAAATGTGGGTTTTTCTTGCAAGCTTTCAATATCGATTTCTTTCCTAATGAATACAAAGCATTATAAACTTGTTAATCTTCGGTAGATTTAGCTGCTGCAATCAAAATACTATTTATAAGTATCACTCCTCTATTTTCATTTAGAATACGGTTTAGTACCCCAAAAGTAAAATTAGGATGTTCTGCAATGTACTCTCCTTTTATCGTACAAGTTCTATTAGCAGTAAAT
Source organism: uncultured Clostridia bacterium (assembly GCA_934177555.1). Taxonomy (GTDB): domain Bacteria; phylum Bacillota; class Clostridia; order TANB77; family CAG-508; genus CAG-269. The sequence continues at coordinate 2,188 of CAKPPL010000078.1, read as the reverse complement.
CTTTGAAAAATACTAAAAAGATCATCTTCAGTAAGAGTTGGTACATTTAAGAGTAATTCATTAACTTCAGTTTCTTCATAATTATTAATTACATCTGTAGCATTTTTCCTTCCTTCTGGTGTAGAAATGTCAATTGACTTTAGAAATTCTTCCCGTTCTTTATAGTCTATCAAGTAGCTTGTTTATGTTGACTCTATCTAAATGTAAACAAAAGAAATGTTACCACGAATGTTAACATTTCTATAATTTATGTTCATTTATTTAATTTCTGTAACCATTGATATTACTGATTTCTTCCACAACAGTTCTTGTATTTCTTCCCACTTCCACATGGACATGGATCATTACGTCCAATTCTTGGTCCTTCATTTACAACTGTTTTATTTTCTTCTGACTTAATTTGTTCACCATTATCTAAACTATTAATTGCTTGTAAAGCTGCACCTGTTATTTTTGCTGCTTCCTCTCTTTTTATATCTTCTTGTTTACGTAAATGCATTAACATTTTAACAACATCATTTTTTATATCTAATGTCATTTCTTCAAACATGTCCATACCTTCCATCCTATATTTTACTACAGGATCTTGTTGTCCATATGCACGAAGACCAATACCATTTTTTAATTCTTCCATACTGTCTATATGATCCATCCATTTTTGATCAACAACTTTTAATATAACAACTCTTTCAAGTTCTCTTATTTCTTCTGCTCCAATTTCATTTTCTTTTTCTTCATATTTCTTTAATGCTTCTGATTTTAAATGATTTATTATTGCATCAGAATTTTTAGAATTTTCTTTTATAAAATCATTCATTTCTATTCCAAATGTATTTTTTATATCTGTATCTAAAGATTCTATGTTAATATCTTCTTCTGAAGAAAAATATGTTGTAACAACATCTTCTGAAAGTGATTCTATCATTTTCTTTACATATTCACTCATATTTTCTCCATCAAGAACTTGTCTTCTTTGTTTATATATAATTTCTCTTTGAGCATTCATTACATCATCATATTTTAATACATTTTTTCTTATACTAAAGTTTCTACCTTCAACTTTTTTCTGAGCTGATTCTACTGCATTACTAATTAATCTATTTTCTATTGGTATATTTTCATCCATGCCCATTGTATTATATACTTTTGTTATAGCATCTCCACCAAAGATTTTCATTAAGTCATCATCTAATCCAATATAGAATTTTGATTCTCCTGGGTCTCCTTGACGTCCACTACGACCACGTAGCTGATTATCAATTCTTCTTGATTCATGTCTTTCAGTTCCTATAATTTTTAATCCACCTACTGATTTTACCTTTTCTTTTTCTTCTTTTATTTCGGCATCATATTTCTTTTCTAATTTTTGGAACTCTTCTCTTGCTCTTAAAATATTTTGGTCATCTGTTTCATAGTATGTATTTGCTTCTTCTATTAAATTTTCTGGAACTTTATTTTTCTTCATTTCTTGTTTTGCTAAATATTCACTATTTCCTCCAAGCATAATATCAGTTCCACGTCCTGCCATATTTGTTGCTATTGTTACAGCACCAAATTTACCAGCTTGTGCTATTATTTCTGCTTCTTTTTCATGGAATTTAGCATTTAATACTTCATGTTCTATTCCTTCTTTTTTAAGAATTTTACTTAATTTTTCAGATTTCTCTATTGATACTGTACCAACTAAAACTGGTTGACCTTTTTCATGACTTTCTTTAATACTTTGTACTATAGCATTAAACTTAGCATTTTCATTTTTATATATAGCATCATTTTGATCTATTCTTATCATAGGTTTATTTGTTGGAATTGAAATTACATCTAAATTATATATTTCTTCAAATTCAGCTTCTTCTGTCATTGCAGTACCTGTCATTCCTGATAATTTATCATACATTCTAAAATAATTTTGGAATGTTATTGTTGCAAGTGTTTTTGATTCGTCTGCAATTCTTACACCTTCTTTTGCTTCTATTGCTTGATGTAGTCCATTGTTATATCTTCTTCCATACATTATACGTCCAGTAAATTCATCTACAATTAATACTTCTCCATCTTTTACTATATAGTCTATATCTTTTTTCATTATTCCATGTGCTCTTAACGCTTGATTTACATGATGTACTAATGTAGAATTTTCTATATCATTAAAGTTTTCTAATCTAAATGTTTCTTCTGCTTTTTTTAT
>CAKPPL010000077.1 GCA_934177555.1 uncultured Clostridia bacterium | reverse complement strand
TGTATCTCCATAAAAATATTCATTATATTTTATTTTCTTTTGCTCTAATATTCTCATAACATTTGTTTTTTCCATAGCTACTTACCTCCATTTACAATCGTTCAATCGTTCAAAATATCGTTCAATCATTCAACCATAGTATAAGACTTTTATTATAAATTATTTTTGTTATTAATGAATGAATGCTTTAATACACTTCTTTCCATAATCATTTTTCCTCATTCAATTACTTTAAATCAAGTGCATTTTTAGGACATTCTTTAATGCATTTACAGCAAAGTATGCATTCAGTCCCATTTTTCCTTTTTCTTGAATCATCTAACATGTCCACATTCATTGGACAATTTTTTATACATTTTTTGCAATTAATACATTTATTATGATCACATTTAACTCTAAAATATGAAAAATAACTTGCAGGTTTTAGGAAAACAGTTATAGGACATATGTATTTGCAAAAAGCTCTATTATCTTTAAATATAAAAGCAAGTGTTATTCCTAAAGCATAATACACTATATTTCCAATTATGAAAGTCCAAAACATTATATTCTCTATGTTATCTACCTTAAATATAAATAGTGATGCCACAAATGTTAATGATAATAAAAACATTATATATTTAATCCATCCTAAATTTTTTCTACTATTTTTAGGTGTTTTATATGGTAATAAATCTAATACCATTCCTGTCCAACAAGCATATCCACACCAACCTCTGCCAAAGAATATTGGTCCTGCTATTTTAGCAACAAAATAATGTATTGTTGCAGCTTCAAATACACCTAAAAACAAGTAGTACCAAAAGCCTTCAATTTGCATATTTTCTCTACATATAATTCCTAAATACACGAGCATATATAATCCAACAGCACATTGAACAAAGTTTCTTGCATATTTAACTTTATGTGACATTAAGTACATTCCAACTGATAAGCAAATTCCTATATAATTAAAGTTCACTAAATAAAATAAATTCGCTTTTGTTACAAATAACGATATTGCTATAGTTTCAAATATTAACATCATTATTAAAATAATTTTATTTTCTTTACTCCATTTTAACATATCTTTCTCCTTGCATTATTTTATCAATACATAATTGTAATTTGTTATTTAATTAACTTTTCAAATGAATTTATAAATTACTATCTTTTATTGTTAGCCATTTTATGTTCTTACATTGTTGAGGTAGTTGTCTTTCTTGAAAAATAAAGGATTAGCTTATATTTAACTAACCCTTTTTATCTCCTAGATTTCTACTATTTTAGAGACAAATTCTTTTGTTTCATCAAAAGACATTGATGAAAGCAAATTCCTGACTTCAAACTCTGCATCAGTCAGAATAATTCCAAAAGAAATTACCACATCTTTTTTGTTAAAGTTTACCATACCTTTATTCATTTTATAGTACTTTATTTGATCTTCCTCAATAAAAAGTGCAAATAGTCTTAAAAAATGTTTGACAAATTCAATGTCAATGTGTTCACAGTAAATTTTTCCAGTTTCAGTAATTTCAATGGATGTTTCAAGAGATAACATTACTAGCATAGTTTTTCCTCCAAATATATACTTTGGTTAACAGTTACAAAATGCTCTTGAGCATTATCTTATTAATTATAACATAATTTTATATTATGTGCAACTTCATTATGTATATAATGTTGTCTCAAAATTCGAATATCTTTTCCTGTATTTCTTTTGGGATTTCTTTTCCTTTATTACTTACCTTTAATATAATATTATTTTTATTTTTTTCAAGAGTTATATTAATTTCTCCATTTTCTTCACTGTGTTTTATTGCATTATCTAATCCTTCTTCTCCATCTTCAAAAATATCTACAATATAATTTTCTTTTCTTAATCTATTCGCTACCACATCTGCAATATTGAATTCATCTTCTACAATTAATATTCTCATATCAACCACCTTAATTTATTATAAAGTTAAAATATTAAATAAATATTAAAATTAAAAGAGATACACAAATATCTCTTTAGTTTTTATAATTTCTTAAATAAGAATCCATTCTTATAATAAATTCTTCGTTATTTTTAGTTTGTGTCATTTGTGAAATAATTTGCTCTGTAACATCTGAAACAGGTAAGTTATTTAATGCTTTTCTTAATGCAAATACTGTATCAAGTTCAGGTTTTGTTAATAATAAATCTTCTCTTCTAGTTCCAGATTTATTTACATCTATTGCAGGGAAAATACGTTTTTCAGATAATTTTCTGTCTAGATGTACTTCCATATTACCTGTTCCTTTGAATTCTTCAAAAATAACATCATCCATTCTGCTTCCTGTTTCAATTAATGCTGTTGCTAAAATTGTTAGACTTCCACCATTTTCTATATTTCTTGCAGCTCCAAAAAATTTCTTTGGTTTATGTAATGCTGCAGGGTCTAAACCACCTGATAATGTCTTTCCAGATGAAGGCATAACTAAGTTATAAGCACGTGCTAATCTAGTGATACTATCTAATAATATTACTACATCTCTATTATGTTCTATAAGTCTTTTCGCTCTTTCTAATACCATTTCTGCAACTTTTACATGATGTTCTGGCATTTCATCAAATGTTGAATATATAACTTGTCCATTTATAGAACGTTTCATATCTGTAACTTCTTCAGGTCTTTCATCTATTAATAATACAATTAATTCTACTTCTGGATTGTTTGCAGAAATACTATTAGCTATTTTCTTTAATAATGTTGTTTTTCCAACTTTTGGTGGAGCAACAATCATACCTCTTTGTCCCTTTCCAATAGGAGAAATTAGATCAATTATTCTCATTGCATATTCTGTAGGTTTTGTTTCTAATTTTAATCTTTCATTTGGGTATATTGGTGTTAATTCATCAAATCTTTTTCTTCTTGCTGCTTTTTCAGGATGTTCTCCATTTACTTCTCCAACAAATATAAGTGATGGAAATTTTTCTCCTTCTTTAGTTCTTGATATTCCTTTTATTATATCTCCTGTATCTAATTTGAATCTTCTTATTTGTATTGGAGAAATATATACATCTTTTGGACTAGATAAATAATTTTCTCCTCTTAAAAATCCATATCCATCAGGTAGTACTTCAAGTATTCCTTCTACTATTCTATCATCTTCATTTGTTACTTTATAATCAATTATAGAATCATTTACTTCTATTTGTTCTTCATCATTTTCATCATATCTTATCTCTTTATCTACTTCTTCTACTGGCTCAGATGTTTTTTGAATTTGTTTTAATAATTCAATTAATTCATCTTTTTTTAGTTTTGAAATATTCTTAATATTGTGTTCTTTTGCAAAATTTTTCAATTCTAATAATGTCATGTTTTCTAATTCTAACATAACTCTATACCTCCTATTTATTTTTGTTTTTCTGGGTGTGTTTTTTGATTAAATATTATAAAAATATAAAATATAAATCCTCAAAACTTGAATGTTTTAAGGATTTATTTGTTACTATCGACATAAACTCTTTCATTTTGTAAATACATTCCTAGTTTTTCACGTGCTAATTTTTCTATATATTCTGGTGAACTTGTATTTTTCTTTTCAGTTTCTAAATTTTGTTTGTTTTGATTTAATTCTTCTTCTGCTACTTCTATTTTTGAAGATAATGTTTTTAGTTCATCTTTATATTGAAAAATATTTAATTGCTGTTTAATTAAAATTACAAGCCATGCTATAAAGGCTATAATTAATATGTTTCTAAATAATTTGTTTTTTTTCATAAGTAATCTCCATGTTATATAAAATATCTTACATATATATTATTCTCCATTTTTTTCAACTTTCCCCTTTTTAATGTTAAATTTTTCTATATTTTTTGTAATAATATGTAATATTTTTTTATATAATTTTGTAATTATTAAAATAATAGGATTAAAAATAAATTTTATAGAATTAATTAACTTTTTTAGTATATTAAAGAATAAAAATAGTGTTTTTCTGGTTATATTACTTAAAATTAATATATAAATTAATATTCCTATTAATATTCCTAAAAACATAAATATACGTATTTCACCATTATTAAAGAACCATATATTATATAATATCAAAATACCAGTAATAATCCAAAATAATATATCTTCAAAATATGTTATAATATCAGATGTTTTAAAACTTTTTCTTAGTACTCTAAATATATCATATATTATACCAATTATTATTCCGGTTAATGAAAAAACTAAAAACAAATATGCTTGATTTTCAACCATTTATAACTCACCTTACTTAAAAATTTTGCTTAATATTGTTCCAGATGATTTTTCTTGTTTATTTTGACTATATGCAATACTTGCAATTTCTCCTTCTATTATAACTTCTGTTGTATCTAAACTTAATTTTGTTATTCTTATATTTTCACCTTTTACTGTTAACAATCCTAATTCAGTATCTACCATTACTATTTGGTCATCAAAATTTAGTACATCATTTACTCCTGATATACTTAGTTTTTCTCTATTTTCTAATATTATATTTTGAATAATATTATTGTTTGGAGCAATATTTTTTCTTTCTTCTATCATATTTTCTTCTCTCCTTTCTCTTGAGATTGATAATACTTTTACTAAATTATCTTATGCATGGTTTGTCTTTTTTAGAACTTCAATCAAGCTTTTTATATAAAAATACACTGTCAAATTTTGATTGACAGTGTATTATAAATTTATATATTCTTTTTTAATTCTTCTATTCTTGCATTTATTGTAATTAATTGTTCTTCATATTTTATTTTTTTGTCTTTAATTTCTTGTTTTTTAGTTTCTGGAGCTTTTTGCATAAATCCTTCATTATTTAGCATACCATTTGCTCTATCTCTTTCAAATATGCATTTTTCTTTTTCTTTTTCTAATCTTTGTAATTCTTCGTTTAAATCTACTAAATCATTAAAAGGTATATAAATTTCTAAGTTTGCTGAAAGTACATTTATTGAATTTTGAGGAATATCATCTTTTTCTTCTTTTATTATGATTTCATTTGCAAATCCAAGTTTTTGAAGAAATTCTTTAGATTCCATAATTTCTTTTTTATATGTTTTAGTTATAATTATTAGTTTTGATTTCTTACTTGGATGTACATTCATATTTGCTCTAATATTTCTTATTTCTGTAATTATATTTTTTATTTCTTCTATATAATTTTCTTCTTGTTCAAATATCAAATTTTCATCATATTTTGGATATTCACTAATCATTATGCTTTCTTCTTTGCTTGATAAACATTTATAAATTTTTTCTGTTACAAATGGCATAAATGGATGTAACAATTTTAAAGAATCTTGTAACACATTATATAATACATATTGAGCAGCTACTCTTGATTCACAATCTTTATTATATAATCTAGTTTTAGCAATTTCTATATACCAATCGCAAAATTCATTCCATATAAATTCATAAATATTATCTAATGCTACTCCTAAATTGTAATTATCAATATTTGTACATACATCTTTTATTAGTTTATTTAATT
>CAKPPL010000076.1 GCA_934177555.1 uncultured Clostridia bacterium | reverse complement strand
ATCAGGTTTGCAAAGAGAAAAAATAGAAGAAGAATATAAGCAATTAATGGAATTAATTGAACATTTAAGAGCAATTTTAAATAGTGAAAAATTAGTTTTTGATATAATTAAAGAAGAATTAATTGAAATAAGAGATAAATATGGTGATGAAAGAAAAACTAAAATCGTTGCTGCCGAAGGAGAAATCGATGTTGAAGATTTAATAAAAGAAGAACAATCAGTTATTGCTTTAACACATTTTGGATATATAAAAAGAATGCCAATAGATACATATAGAAGTCAAAAACGTGGAGGAAAAGGTATTACAGGAATAGCAACAAGAGAAGAAGATTTTGTAAAACAAATATTTACAGCATCAACACATGATACAATATTATTCTTTACAAATAAAGGTAAATTATATAGACTTAGAGGATATGAGATACCAGAAGCAGGAAGAACTGCTAGGGGAACAGCTATTGTAAACTTATTAAGTTTAGATGCAGGTGAAAAAGTTTCAGCAGTTATACCAATTCAAAATTTTGCAGAAGGTAAATATTTATTAATGGCAACCAAAAAAGGATTAATTAAAAAGACAGCATTAACAGAATATAATTCTGCAAGAAAAACTGGACTACAAGGAATTACATTAAAAGAAGATGATGAATTAATTGGTGTTAGATTAACAGATGGAGAAGATAATGTTGTATTAGTAACAAGAAATGGAATGTGTATTACATTTGATGAAAAAGAAGTAAGACCAATAGGAAGAGTATCTCAAGGTGTTATAGGAATTAGATTAGATGATGATGACGAAGTAATAGGAATGGAATCAATAATATCAGGAGGTAAAGCAACATTATTAGCTATAACAGAACACGGATTTGGAAAGAGAACAGAACTTGATGAATATAGAGTACAATTACGTGGAGGAAAAGGAGTAATAACTTATAAAATAACTTCTAAAACAGGAAAATTAGTAGGAGTAAGAATTGCTACTGATGATGAAGATGTAATGCTAATAACAGACAAAGGAACAATAATTAGATTAAAAGTTAAAGATATAAGTGTTTTAGGAAGATCTACACAAGGTGTAACATTAATGAGAACAACAGACGGAGGAAAAGTTGTAAGTATAGAAACATTAATTCCAGAAATAGCAGAAGTTGAAAACTAAAATAAAAAACAATAAAAATCAGTAAAACCTGGTTTTTATTGTTTTTTTCTAAATCTTAAATCATTACCAAAAAAGTAATAGATATCATAATATCCAACAATTCTGGAACCAATACGTTCTTCATAGTTTTTGAATATATTATTTATATCTAAATTAGTAGAGATAATAGTTTTGGTAATTTTATTATTTAAATTTAATAATCTAGTATTTAATATAGTAAATAATTCGCTTAATTTCATACTATTCAAACATTCTGTACCTAAATCATCAATAATTAATAAATCTGACTCTAAAACATTTTTATAAAAATCATCTTGAGATGTTGATTTATATTTATTTAATTTATTATCAATAACAGTTTCTAATAATACAGGTGCAGTTTGATAAAGAACGTTTTTACCATTTTTTATTAATTCATTAGCAATACAATTAGACATAAATGTTTTTCCTAACCCAGTATTACCAGTGAATAACAAATTATGATAATTAGGATTATCAAATTCTTGAACAAATTCAATACATTTTTGTTTTATTGATAACATATTTTGTCTTGGTGAAATATTTATTTTATATATTTCTGGTTCAGCTTTATCAGAAAAAATATTAATATTAAATTTGTCAAAATTTTCCTTATCTAAATTTGTAATGTTAGATTTATTATATGAAAAATCTAATAATTTTTGTTTTATACAAGGACATAAAGTAGAGCCATTATTAATGCTTTTTATATATCCAGTATCTTTGCATATTTTACAACTATAATTAGGTTGCAAAAAATCTTCAGAAATATTATTATCTTTTAAAATTTGAGATTTTTCTAATTTTAATAAATTTACTTTTTGGTTTAAATCATCTAATGAATATTGTTTACCATTTAAAATATCTTTTGCAGTATTAATTGCAAAATTATTTAATTCTTCTTCAATTTCTTGCAGTCTAGGAATTTTTTCATAAAGCTGATTTTTTCGTTTTTCTAAATCTAATTCTGCAGTAATTTTTCTTTGCTCATATTCAGATAATAATTTTGATAAAAGTTCATTAGCCATTAAAATCTCCTTTTAAATCATAAAGATTAGAAGCTGCAACATTAGGGGAATCTTGAACAGATGAATTTAAAGGATTAGGTGTATTTATTCCAGAATTAGCATATAAAAATGCTAAATTATCATATTGCCTCTGTTCAAAAGAAGCTTTTGCAACTTGTTTTTCTATTTGTTTTGTAGCTTTCTTTTGTTTATTTCTTTGTTCTATAAATGCAAGAACTTCATTAGGGGTTTTTAAACCTCTTTCATGCCAATCTGTAATTATATTATTTATATATTCAAAAGTTGGATTTGTTTTATATGTAGTACGTTTTAATGCAATTTCTATTATATTTAATTCATATCCATAGTCAATAACCCATTTTTCAATATAAGCTTCTTCATATTGAGTAAGTGATTGTTTGCCAAGTTTTTTGGCTATAGTACGTTTTATTTTCATTAATTTTTCTTGTTTTTGATAATATGTGTCTAATTCATTCCATGTTTGGATTTTATTATTTCCCCAGGCTTCTGCAACAGTTTGAACATATTTTTTATGAAGTGCAGAACGATTAAAACAATAATCAAATAATGCTATCATTACTTGATCATCAAAATTATATTTTGTAAACCATAAATCAATATCATTATACCATGATGGTCCCATAATTCCCTGAAAATATGTGTTATTGATATGTTCTATAACTTTAGCTCTAGCTTTATTTTTTGAAATATTTGCTACTTTTTCAGGTGATAATTCTAAATTTGGTTTATATAATTTATGAAGAGTAAGTTCTTGTAAATTAGAGACAATATAACCATTAGTTTTTTTTATGATTAATTCATTTTGCTCTAAATTTGCCAAAGCATCATTTATATCTTTTAAAGGCAATGCTAATTTTTTAGATAAATCATTTAATTTTACATCTTTACCATATTTTGATAAAAAAATCATATATAAGTATACTTTTACACTATTACTAGGCATTTGTGATAAATATTCTGCGAAAAAGATGTCAGGGACAACTGTTTCAGAGAATAATAATGGCAATTCTTGTTGTTCTAATTTCATTTTTTTCCCCCATAAACTATTTTTGTAAAATTATATCATGATGAGGAAAAAAATCAAGAGAAAACGACAAAAAAATATACTAAAACTTTTTAAAAACATATAATTTGGGCTTAAAAATATATCTAATAATATATCTAAAAATATAAAAAATAGATTCACCATTTAATCCAATAATACTAAATAATGTTATTGGAAAAGCAAGAGAAATAAGTAAAAATATTTTTATGTTCCAATCAGAAAAAAGAAGTTGAAGAATTGAAAAAATTGTAAAATACCAAAGAGCATTAAAAACTAATGTACTATATGAAATTACACCAAAAAGTTTATTCTTAAAATTATAATTTTGTGGAAAAATAAATTTCATGACACCTCCTTATAGTTTTTGGAGAAAGTTATTCACATTTTGCGTAAAAGTTGTGGAAACTCCACCCAAAAATTCGCTAACAAATGAATTTGATTTTATTAAAGCATGTATAGCACCAATATATATAAATTTTGTGATTAAAGATTCAGAAGAAGAATCCATGGAAAATAAAATTAATAAAACAATAGAAACAATGATTTGAATAAATAATAAAGAAAATAAATTTTTTAACCAAACTTTAAAAAACCAAGATGTTTTTTCTAATAATAAAGATAAAATAGAAAAAGGTGTTAATAAAATGAATATTTTTAACATAACATATCTGAAAGAATAAGTAAAAACTAAATTAAGTAAAGACATAGTTAATGTTGCTTTTATAATACCATTAAGAGAAAATATATCTAAATTAATAGTATCTGTTGAAATAAAATTATTGATATTTAAAATTAATTCAGAAAAACATACATTTTTATTGAATAATTCTTCTCCTATATTTCTGATAGATAAAGTTATTATAAAAATAATATTTAGAAATTCTTTTATAAAAAAATAAGAAAAATTTATTGATATTCCAAAAATTATACATTTAAAAATAAATTGCATAGGAGATTCTATTTGAGAATATGTAATATGAGAAAATAGATATTTTATAGAATAATATAAAATAAAACCAAATAGTAAAGAATTAGCAATTAAAAGTAAACCATTAGAAGCTGTAGTTCCTAAAATTTTTTCAAAATAAGAATCATTAATTATATCAGGGCCGTATAAATGTAATATCATCTAAAATAGAATATAAATTATTATCAATAGAAGAAAACAAATTATTTAAAATAGTATTAATTGTTGAAATAATAATTGTTGTAATATTTGAATTATTTTCCATTTAACCTCCTGTTATTTTATTAAAGATTGTATAGCAGATAATATAAGATCAACAGCTAAAATAAATGCATATGAAAATAAAGAACCTGAGATTAATTTTTTTCCAATTCTAATTTTTTCTTCATCGCCAAAACTAAATTTACGCATTAATGCACCTGTACAAACAGCAACAGCTGCAGCAGGAGTAGAGATTTTAATAATCCATCCTTCTATATCTTCAAAGGCACTATTTAATTTAGTTACTAATTTTGGAGTAGCAGCGAAAGAGAAAATAGATAGTGAAAAAATAAGATAAATAAATAATATAGATATAAATAAAAATTTTTTCATAAGACCTCCTTTAATAATTTTTAAAATATGGAAACATTTTTAGTTTTGATGGTTTAAATATATGTGTACCATCAGATAAAAAGGCAATAGCTGTAAATGTTTCAAGTTTTTGAGTAAAAAAATTTGTGTCAAAAATAAAATCTTTTTGAGTATAAGAATTTAAACTTTCCGTTATATTTGAATTTTTGGAATTAAAAGAATTAGTAATAAAATTAAAATTTGTTTCTTTAGCATTTTCAGATATAGTAGTAGAAGTTAGCTTTTTTTCTTCTTTGCCTAACTGTTTTTGAGCTTCTTCAATAGTAAAAATATCATCTGTTCTAAACCAAATTTTATTTATTAAATTTTGAATTATTACTTTTACAGCAGTTTCATCTTTCAAAGTATTTTTTAGAGATGAATAACTTTGAGTACAAACAATATTAATACATTTAGCTTCTCTACTAAGTGAGAAAAAATCAGCATCAGTTTTACTAATATATTCAGCATATTCGTCACATATAAATGCAGAAGTATTTACGTTTTTGTGTGATAAATTGTACATTATTTCTGACTGAAAATCTAATTTTAAATATGTAGCTATGATTTTTGAAAGATTTTTATATTCTGCAATATTCATATTTAATACTACAATTTTTCCTTCAGATAATACTGAACTAAAACCTTGAAAATTTAATTCTTTTTTTTGTGGACAAAATGTACTTGAAACAGAATAATCAGAAATAAAAATATTTGTAATTCTTGTAATTTCAGATTTTAAAATAGATAAAGTTCTAGAATCT
>CAKPPL010000075.1 GCA_934177555.1 uncultured Clostridia bacterium | reverse complement strand
AAAAATGGCAACAGACCCAGGGTATCAACCATCAGCCCACATAGCAGAATTAGCAGGAATAGTAGCAAAAGAATTAGAAGTAACAGAGGAGACAACAGATGTACCAACAACAGGAATAAATAATGGATATCATGTATACTATAAAGCTGGTGGAACAACAATAACAATGTTGTATGGAGACAGAAAGTTCTCATTAAAAGCAGGAGAAGAAAACCAAAATAATTTATATCCAAATATAAAAGGAGAAATTACATTAAGTACAACCCAAGTAACATACACAAAGCAACCAAATAGTACAACAAATAGTGGAAATGGAGGAAATACACCAACAACACCAGACACACCAGAGCAAAGTACACCAACAGATAGAGCAGGAATAAATGTAGGAGATTATATAGACTACAGTCCAGATGCAACAGCACAAACAACATATTCAAAAGATAGACTGACATCAACAATAACAGGAAGTAGTAATAATACATCAGATATCACAAGAGATATATTGAAATGGCAAGTACTAAGAATAAATGAAAATGGAAGTATGGATATAATAGGAACACGAACAAGTCAAAATATATACTTTAGTAGTGCATTAGGATATAATAATGGAGTATATATAATGAATGATATATGTAAAACATTATATAGCAGAAGTGGAATAGAGGCAAGAAGTGTAAATGTAGAAGACTTTGAATACTGGTTAGAGCAAGCAGGAAATACAAGTGTAAGAGATGATTTTATTAGTAATAGTAATACAAAATATAATGCTACAAAAATATATACAGGTGGATATAAAAATAATAAGAAATATCCATATTTATATCAATATGAAGTAGGAGCAGGAATAAATTTAGATACAGTAGGAAGTGGAACATTGGGAATAAGTAAAAACTATATAAATGAAAATGGATATACAAATGGATTAACAACGAATATAAGTGGAGAAGCAACAGAAGGAAATTTAACAGTAACTCAAACAGAATGGAACACATCAATAACAGAAGCAAATTTTGGAGAAGGAACAAAAGTATTAGCGAATAGTAGTTCAGAAGAAGGATATTGGTTAGCTTCACGTAGTGTTTATTGTTATGGCAGTTATGCCACTTTTGATTTGCGAGCTGTGGATTCTTATTTTGGAGGCATTTGTATGTTTGATTCATCAGTTGGTTACAAGTATGGTGAATATGGTGATTATGGTGATTACGAAGCCATCAGCCTTCGTCCTGTAGTAACATTAAAATCTAGTGCTCAAATCGAATCAAGCTCAACAGCTTCAAGCAGTACAGGAACACCACATCATATAGTACAATATTAAAATTTTTAATAAAAACATAATTAATAAAAACCAGTCTATGGAGAATTACAGATAAAGAAAATTCGACCAGTAGGCTGGATTTTATTTTGCCTATCAATTTTTATTAAAATAAATGCTGTTTTTATTGACTTTTTTGGTATATATTGATAATATAAAACAAAAAAGGAAGATGAAAAGGGGAAAAAATATGAAAAAACAAAAGAAAGTTTCAATGCTAATAATTATAATGATTTTAGTAATTGGATTTATGACACAACAAGTATATGCAGAAGAAAAAGAAAATTTAGTAAAACCACTTGAATATTCAGAAGAATTTAAAAACTGGTTAAACTTAACAGAAGAACAAAAAGAAAAATCAATTATGCCAAGAATGTATAAAATATATTCAGCAGAAAAAGAAATTTACAATCCATTAAAAATGGCTAGAACATCAAGTACATTAATATCAAATAAATTTAATTTAAAAACTTATATTCCTGAAAATATGATTATAAAAAATCAAAGAGAAACAGAAAGCTGTTGGACATTTTCAAGTTTAGGAGCTTTAGAAACAAATTTAGCTTTACAAGATTATTATAATAATAAAGAAGTAAAAAATTATGATTTTTCTGAAAGACATATGGAATATGCAACAACAAGAAAATTTTTAAATGATGAAATAAACGAGAATGGATTTTATAGAGAAATTGATGCTGGAGGAAGCAATAGTTTAGCATTAGCATATTTAACAAATGGAACTGGTGCAATAGCTGAAAAAGATATGCCATTTAAAAATTCAACAGAGAAAATAGAAGTAAAAGAAATTCAAAATAAAGAAGTTATAAGTGAAATATATGATACAACAGAATTTCCATCAACAATATCAGAAGAAAAAAATAAACTTAAAGAATTTATAAAAAATAATGGAGGAATTAGTACAGGAATACATGAACCAGTAGACTCAACAGATAAAAGTTTAAATAGAATAACAGGAGCAGTATATTGTAATAATGCAAATACATATATTTCAAATCATGCAGTCTTAATAGTTGGATGGGATGATGATTATAGTATAGAGAACTTTTCAGAAGGAATGAAACCAACAAATAAAGGAGCTTGGATAGTAAAAGACTCACATGGTACAAATGCAGAATGGAGTATTACAATAGATGAATATAGAAATATTTTATTTGAATCAAACAAATCATATTATGAAAGTGTAGGAATAACAGAAGCTAGCCAAATACCAGATAATCAAATAAGTCAAAGTATTCAAAAAAATGGATATATATTAGAAAATGAAAAGGTAAGAATTCCACATAATGATGATGGATATTTATATGTTTCTTATGAAGATGCTAAAATATATTCAAGTTTATTAGGAATATATAAATCTGAAAACAGTACAGACTATGAGAATATATATCAATATAATAAATTTGGAACCAATGTACCAATTACATTTATAAAAAATAAAATATATTTAGCTAATATATTTGAAAAAAATACAAATTCAAAGGAATATTTAACACAAGTATCAATATCAACACCTGAAACAGTTACTTGCAAAGTATATGTAAATCCAAATGGTGAGAGTAAAAGTAAAAATAACTTACAACTCGTTCAATTAAAAGCAGGAGAAAGTGAAACTTTTGATGCAGGATATCATACTATGGAATTTTCAAAACCAATAGAAATAACAGAAAATAAATTTGTAGTAGTTGTTGAAATTCAAGGAAAAAGAAATGATGCACTAAATATTTCAACAGAATGTAATTATGTAGAATATTATAAAAAAACTACTGGAAAGGAAATTGATTCTAAAAGTTTAATAAATTGTTGGAATGTAGTAAATGCTGAAAAAGGAAAATGTTTTTATACAGTTGAAAATGGTTTTGTGAGCAATAGTTGGGAAGATTTAGGCACATTTTATGATGATACAAATGGAAATTTGCCAGATTGTAATTCATCAATAAAAGCCTTTACCGTTTCAAAAATATATGATAATACATTACAAAAAATAGAAATAGAAACACCACCAAATAAAACATCATATTATGAGGGTGAAAATTTTGATAAAACAGGAATGATAATAAAAGCATATTACAATAGTAAAAATACACCAGTTGTAGTATTAGATGATTCAAGTTACAATATTCTAAATGGAACAAATTTAAAAGAAAACCAAAAAAGTGTAACAATACAATATGAAGGAAAAAGTATAGAACAACCAATTACTGTTGAAAAAAATACAATAGTAAGCTTAAATATAAAAACACCACCAACAAAAACAGAATATAAAGAAGGACAAAGTTTTGATAAAACTGGAATGATAATAGAAGCAACATACAAAAATGGAAATAAACAAGAAATATCAGATTACACAATAACAAATGGAAATAATTTAAAAGCTAATCAAACAAAAGTAACAATAACATATAAAGAAAAAAGTATAGAACAAGAAATAACAGTTACACCAAATCCATTACTAAATATAAAAATAACTAAAGAGCCAAATAAAAAACAATATGTTGAAGGACAAAATTTTGACAAAACAGGAATGATAGTAACAGGAGAGTTTCAAGATGGCTCTGAAGAAGAAATAGTAGAATACACAATAACAAATGGAACAAATTTAACAGAAACACAAACAACTATAACAATAGAATATGAAGGAAAAAAAGTAGAACAACCAATTACAGTTGAAAAGAAAAAAATAGTTTCAATAGAAGTTAGCCAAACACCATCAAAATTAAAATATATAGAAAATAAAGAAGAATTAAATTTGGATGATGGAAAAATAAGAGTAAAATATAATGATAATACAAGTGAAGAAATTGATATGAAAAATGAACAAATAAAAATAGAGGGGTTTGACAATAGTAAAATTGGAAAACAAACTTTAACAATAACATATCAAAATACAACAACAACACTTGAAATAGAAATAATAGAAGAAGCTAAACCAGAAAATTCTAATATAGATAATCTAAAATTTACTATAAATAGTATGAAATATTATACTTTTACCGATAAAAACAAAAAAGAATATACAATTATAGATTTAAGTGCAGATGGAATAACAATAAATAACAATAATGATAAAAATAAATATTACTATTATTTATCAGGAAATAAAAATGAACAAAATATAGAAAAATGGGTAGAAATTGAAGATATAAAAACAGCAGATGGAAAAATGGAATTTAAAATAGACACGAGTGATATACAAAATTATGATGAAGTTTCAAAATCAGAAAAATTGTATATATACATAAAAGAAGTTGCAATAAAAGGTGGAAATCAATCTATAATAATTTCAAAACCAGTAGAATTAAATACAAATGTAAAAATAGAAACATATTTAGATAATGCAAAAATAAATAACTCAAATTCATCTGATGAAACAATAGCAAAAGGCGAATTACCAAAAACAGGAATAAGAAGTTTAATAGCAATTATTATTATAACAACATTAATAGGAATTGTATTATATATCAGATATAGAGAATTAAATAAATATGTAAAATAAGAATAAATCAAAGGCAGTCTGGTCAACTGCCTTTATTTTTGGTAAAAAATGAAATATGTGGTCAATAGTGATAATAAAAATAAGTATATAGAAAAAAATACTTGAAAAAATAGGGAAAACAATGTAAAATATATGAGGAAGAAAAGAGGAAAACAATGTATTTAATAGTAGGATTAGGCAACCCAGAACAAGAATATGGAAAAACAAGACATAATATGGGATTTAATGCCATAAACAAAATAGCAAATGAATATAAAATAGAAATAACCAAAAGTAAATTTCAAGGATTATATGAAAAGACACAAATAGAAGGAGAACAAGTAATACTATTAAAACCACAAACATATATGAACTTAAGTGGTGATTGTATAAAAGAATTTGTCAAATTCTATAAAATAGAAAAAAAGCAAATAATAATAATATATGATGACATGGACATAGAACCAGGAAAAATAAAGATAAGAAAAAAAGGAAGTAGTGGAGGACATAATGGTATAAAATCAATAATAGCCAATTTAGGAACAGAAGAATTTCCACGAATACGAATAGGAATAGGGAGACCACAATATCCCGGAGACCAAATAAACTATGTAATAGGTTCAATTCCTGACGAAGAAAAAATAATATTAGATCAAGGAGCTGAGAAAGCAGCAAAAGCAGTAATTGAAATACTAAAAAATGGTATTGATAAAGCTATGAACAAGATGAATTAGAAAGGTAGAAAACATGATAGAATTAATAGTCAATAAAAATAAAGATTTAAAAACAATAGGAATAATTGAAAAT
>CAKPPL010000074.1 GCA_934177555.1 uncultured Clostridia bacterium | reverse complement strand
TATTAGTAATACTACTATTGTTACTACAAGTGCTATTAATGTTATTCCTCGATTATTTCTATATTTATTTTCCATAATCATCACTCCTTTTATTTCTTTCGTTTTCTGCTTCAAATTTCCTTAATGTTTATACTTAAAGATATTATTAAAATTATTATAGGCTATTTTTAGTATAAAAACAAGATATTTATAGAAAAAATATCTTGAAGGATAAGATTTTATTTCTATGTAAATGTTAGTATGTAATGATTTTTAGAATTTAATTTTTCTTTAATTATAAACATTAAAGATATTATTTTTATTTATAACTAGAACAAAGCGACATAGTCGCCCTTTGTTCTCACCCGATTTGAGTTTTCGACTATAAGGAGAAAATCTCAAAGGGCTAGCAATTATATAAAAAAACAGCATAGTTCAAACTATACTGTTTATCTTTATTTTTTTATTGATAATATTTTATATTTAATAATTCCAACTGGAGCTTCAACTTCAACTTCTGCTCCTTTTTTTGCACCTAATAAAGCTTTTCCTATTGGTGATTCATTAGAAATTTTGTTCTCAGCTAAATCAACTTCTGTTGAACCAACTATAGTATATTCAACATCTTCATCAAATTCAATATCATGTAATTTAACTATATTTCCTATTTGAACTGTTTTAGTATCAATATCTTTTTCATCTATGATTTTAGCATATCTGATTTTATTTTCTAATTCTGCAATTTTATTTTCGTTTTCAGCTTGTGCATTTTTTGCTTCATCATATTCAGAATTTTCTGATAAATCTCCAAAGCCTAATGCAACCTTTATTCTTTCTGCTATTTCAGCTCTTTTTTCTGTTCTTAAATATTCTAATTCTTTTTCAATATTGTCATATCCTTCTTGTGTTAATATTACTTCTTTTTCATCCATAATTATGCCTCCTTCAATTATCATATATATCATAAAGAGCGACAATAAGTCGCTTGATATGCTATATTCGTAATTAACTCTATTATATTACTCTTTTTTTTCATTTTTGTCAAGCATTTTATAACTGATATTTAATAATTTTTTTGACATTTTATGCTTTATTTTTTTATTTATACATATTATAATAAAAGAAATTTAGAAAGAAGGGCTGATATTATGAAAGAAATTGATATTAATGATTTAAAATTAAATCCATTTAATAAAATTGGCAAAGAATGGATGTTAATTACAGCAAGTGATGGAGAAAAAACAAATACTATGACTGCTTCTTGGGGTGGTTTTGGATTTTTGTGGAACAAAAATATTGCATTTATAGTTTTACGTCCTCAAAGATATACAAAAGAATTTGTTGATAAAACAAATGAATTCTCTCTTAGCTTTTTTGATGAAAGTTATAAAAAGACTTTATCATATTTAGGAAGTGTATCAGGTAAAAATGAAGATAAAATATCAAAATCTGGTTTGCATTTATCTTTTATTAATAATATTCCATCTTTTGAAGAAGCTTCTATGATTATAAATTGTAAAAATTTATACAAACAAAATTTATTATCTGAATGTTTTATAGATACAAATATTGATGAAAAAAATTATCCAAATAAAGATTATCATACATTATATTTTGCAGAAATCAAAAATATTTTTGTAAAATAATTATGCATAATAAAAGACTACAGAAAACCTGTAGTCTTATTTTATGCTCTTGGGTGAGCTTTTTTATAAATATTTTTTAATGTTTCATCTTGAAATTGCATATATATTTGTGTTGATAAAATATCTGAATGTCCTAACATTGTTTGAATTGATTTTAAATCTGCACCATTTTGTAATAAATGTGTTGCAAATGAATGTCTTAATACATGTGGTGTTATATCTTTTTCTATATGTGCTTGTTCTTTATAATATTTAATTATTTTCCAGAAACCTTGTCTTGTTAGTCTTTGACCATTAACATTTACAAATAATGCTTTTTCATCTTCGTCTTTTATCATTATTCCTCTAGCATTTTGAACATATTCTTTTAATGCTTTTAATGACATATTTCCTATTGGAACTGTTCTTTCTTTTTTTCCATTTCTGCATGTTGCATAACCTTGTTCAAGATTAACGTCTTCTATATTTAAAGAAATTATTTCTGTAACTCTCATTCCTGTTGCATAAGCAAATTCTAACATTGCTTTATCACGAATTCCTTTTAAATCTATGTTTTTTGGTTGTTCTAATAATAATGCTACTTCTTTTGATGTTAGTACATTTGGTACTCTTTTTTCTATTTTAGGTGATTGAATTCCTTCAGTTGGGTCTTCTTCTACTCTTTTGTTTTTAGCTTCATATTGATAAAATGATCTAATTGATGCTAATCCTCTTGATATTGTTGATGGCTTTTTTCCTATTTCTTGCATATGTTCTATGTATTTTTTTATATCTTCATCTGTAATTTTGCTGTAATCTTTTCCATTGTCTATTATATATTTTTCAAATTGCTTTAAATCCCTTTTATAAGATTGAAGTGTATTATTTGATACTTTTTTGTCATTTTCTAAAAATCCAAAAAATAAGTTTAATTGTTCTTCCATTTTTTCCCCCACCTATGATTAATTTTAATTGTCTTATATCAGTATATTTTACATAACTGATATACTTTCTATGTTATATCAAACTTTCTACAAAAAGTAAATAGATTTTACATATTTTCTAAAAATATTTTGCTAGATTTACTAGTAATTTGTATGATATTTCTATCTTTATTATTGCTTCCAAAATTAGGATTATTGCTATTATAATTGAAACAATACTATGTCTTAATATTGAGATTTTTATGTTTTCTTTTCTTCTATCTTTAATTATTGATGTATATAATTTTATACTACTTACTCCTAATACCATTAGTGCTGGTATAAAAATCATATTCTGTAGAAACAATGTAATTATTACAAATATTAAGCCTTTTATTTTTCCTAATACATATACACATGCTGATATTGTGTACCCTAAGCAAAACCCTCTAGCTAATATTATCCCTAAAACTATTGGAATTCCAATTATTGTTGTTCCTGCAAACCATAATAGAAATACCAATATTATATTATTTTTTATCTCATTTTTTACTTCTATTAAATAATTACCATTTTCTATACTTTTAGTTTCATCTATATATGTATTTATATATTTTTCTATATCTTCCTTTTTTTCAGTTTGATTTAAAATCATTACTCCTAAAAATACACCAACAGCAAATATTATAAGAACTATTAAATAAGATTTATAATTATTAATTATATTTTCTTTAATAATTGCTAAAAGTTCATTTTTCTTCTTTCGCATTTTGTTCTCCTTATTTTATAAACTTATACATAATGTCTATTCAATAAGGATGTTTTTAGAACTTTATATTTTTAATTTGCACTTATTTTTCCGTAGTTTCCTCCACCACCTGATGCAACTTTCATATTTCCATTTCTAGCATTTTCTATATTATGAGCCACTTTTTCTCCTACAACTGCTTCTATATCATCTTCTGATAATTTATGTAAAATATTCATTTCTGTATTAAATGCCTCTAATAATTTTTCTATTGTTTTTCCTCCAACTCCAGGAATAAAAGTCAATGGTATTTGATAAATATATGGTGGTCTATTTTCTGGACTTTTAGTTGTTGATTTATCTTTTATTAATTCTATTCTATCAAAAACTCCAAAAGTTACTTTTGTACTTCCACAATTTGGACATACTTCCACAGGTTCCTTTGTTTCAATAGTTTTATTACAATTATCACAATATGTTCTATGATATTTTCCAAGTTTTGGGTCTAATCCATAATTTGCAATTATTTTTCTTCCATCTTCATTTTTTAATGCTTTTACAACTTCTTTAAAGCTAATATCTTCTACTTGCATTTTATTATATTCTCTAGCTATTTTAGGTAGAGAATGTGCATCAGAATTTGTAACAAAAGTTTTATTCTCTAATTCTGAAATCATATCTGCTAAATATGTATCCGAGCTTAAACCTAGTTCTACTGCAAAAATTTTATCATATTTTTCTTTGAATATATCTTTTAATCTATCTGCACAATTTCCATAATAACTTTTAAATGGAGTAAATATATGCGCTGGAATCAGTATTCCATTATATTTTTCTACTATATCTATTAACTCATATCCTGATAAATCTGATCTTTGTGTACTTAATGTTATATTATGAATATGATGGCTCATTTCATTTGAAAAACTTTTTATGTCTTTTAAATGTGGAAAGAAACACACATTGTGTGCACTTCCACATTTTCCATTTCTTCCTTTTTCTGAAGTTTCAACTTCACTACCTAAAAGAATACATACTTTATCTTTATAAATAATTCCACCATCTTCTAATTCATATGCATCTCCTGTTTCTAGAAATTTCTCTATATCTTCTATTACATATGGAGATGCACAATCTATAATCCCTACAATATTTATTCCTTTTCTTTCTGCACATTCTTTTGCTATATTAGCAAAATTTAAACTTCTGGCAGCTGTTATTTTTATTGGCTTTCCTGATTCACTTCTACCTATATGAACATGTAAATCTGCAAATACTTCATACATATATTTCATCCTCTCTATTTCACATGGTTTAATATTCGTTCTTCAACTTCACTACTAAACATTGCTATATTTTTTTGTTTTAATTCTGATTGTTTTATCAATTTTTCTAATTTTTCATCCACATTTTTATTATAGTCATCTACTATCATTTTTACAAAGTCAGGAACTTTTTTTGAATCTCTCATTAGTTTTTGCAATCTTGCAAAAACTGTTGTATTAACACTTCCTTGTATCTCTATCTTTTCCATATCTTGCACAAAATCTCTAAAACTTTCTAGAAACCTATTGTATTCAGATTTTAAATTACGATGTTCTAGTAATACTAATGCTTCATCTGGAGCAAATCCAACTCTTTCTGGTCTATCTATTAGCATTCCTCCAAATTGATCTACTAATTCCAATATATCACTTTCTGGTTCTCTTTGCTTAATTTGACTGTATCTATTTACACCCTCACATATTTTACAAAATTTTTCGTCAAATCCTAATTTTTTTAAATGTTGTGCACCTTCTATTGCATAAGTTTGTATCTTACCCATTTTTTGTAAATCATCTACTTTTTTACAATTACACAATAAGCATGCTGTTAACACAATGTTTTCATCTACTTTAGGTTTTGAATATTTAAGAAACATTCTTGCTATTTCTGTTTTAAATATTGTTGATTTATCAAAATTTATTGAAAATTTAGGTGCTAAAAAATAGATTATCTCTATTTTGGTTATTAAATCTTTTTCATTTAATATATATTCAGCAAAATCTTCCATTTTATCTCACGTTCCTTTCTAGAAACCTAGTTTCTAAAGAATTTGTTAAATTCTTCTTCGTTTATTTTTTCTTTTGCAATTAATTCAGTAGCTATTGCATGTAATGTATCTATGTTTTGTTTTAAAATCTCTTGTGCATTTCTGTAAGCTGTATCTATTAATCTTTTTACTTCTTTTCCTATTGCATCTTGCATATCGTCTCCAAACATTTGATATTCAAGTTGTCCATCATTATCTTTTAATGATATTGGTCCTATTATATCACTCATTCCATATACTGTAATCATATCTTTTGCAATATTAGTTGCTACTTCTATATCATTACTTGCTCCTGTTGAAATATCATCTAGTATTAATTTCTCAGCTGCACGTCCACCTAATAATGCTATTAGTTTTTCTTCCATTTCTGTTTTTGAAATATAATATTTGTCTTCATCTGATTTATACATTGTGTATCCACCAGCCATACCTCTTGGAA
>CAKPPL010000073.1 GCA_934177555.1 uncultured Clostridia bacterium | reverse complement strand
ATTTAATCCATCACTACTTGATTTTATAAAATCTTTTTCTACCATCTTTTCCTCACTTTTTATAATCTTTTTTAAATTACATTATACTCTTTTAAGATTTTTTCGATATCTGTACCCTCAATTTTTTTAATAACTTCTTTTAATGCAATTCTTTCTTTTAATCCCAAATTCATATCTGTAATCTTCTTTCCATCTCGTAATTGAACTGTAGCATTTAATAAGTCTCGTATATCATATACACTTCCCCAAACTTCTGGAACTCCACGATCTATATCTAATAATGTATAAACTGCTTCCATTGCAGTACGAATTGAATATTCTGTTGTAAATATTGTGTCTCTCTTTGTTTCTGCAAACTGACCTAAAAATGCAAAATTTTTGCTTCCTTCAGGAACTACTAGAGGTCTATCTCCTGCTGCTCTTGGCATAAAAAATGCTGTAATATATGGCATCATACAAGGAATTGTATTAGCACTGTTTTCTGCCATTTCTTCAATTTGATTTTCTGGTACTCCTAAGTGATATAGCCATTCCATACATATTTCTTTTCCTGTACAATCTCTCATTGCTTTTTTTACATAATTTCCTGGTTTATCACTAAATAATCCATAAATCCATCCAACTAATTGTCCTTTTGGCTGACTTCTAAATTGTGGTTGTCTATTAAATGTCCAGCTTAATAACCAATTTGAATCTTTAACTGTAACTATTCCTCCTGTTACAACTTTTCCTGAGAATGGGTTTCTTTGACAAATCTTTTGAACATATGGTGGGATACGATCATCTAATGTTGTTACTGTTGCACTCATCCAATTACTTTGTTCTGGGTCATAACAGAATTTATCTGGATTTCCAAAAGATGAATCTTGAGCAGCAATTTTACGCCACATATCCCATCCTCCACCTGGTTTAATTTCAGTATTAAATGGTGCTGGCTCATTTTGACTACCTAATGAAGAATTTTCAACACATCCTCCATTTGTTATAAATACTAAATCATCTTCTAATAAATCTATATGGTCTTCTGTTCCATCACGAAGAATAACTATTCTTTTAGCTAATTTCTTGTCATCTTTGATTTCAAATTCAACATTTTCAACTTTTATTCCATAATGAAATTGTACTCCAAAACTTTCAAGATACTTTACCATAGGAAGTATCATTGATTCATATTGATTATATTTTGTAAATCTCAATGCAGTAAAATCTGGTAAACCTCCAACATGATGTATAAAACGTTTTATATATAATTTCATTTCTAATGCACTGTGCCAATTTTCAAATGCGAACATTGTACGCCAATATAACCAGAAATTTGAATTTAAAACTTCATCATCAAAATAATCTGTAATCTTTTTATCATATAGTTCTTCATCTGGTGTAAAAAATAATTTCATAATCTCCATTGCACCTTTATCAGATAAAGCAAATTTTTTATCTGTATGTGCATCTTCGCCTCTATTTATTGTAGCTCTCATTAATGAATAATTTGGGTCTTCTTTATTTAACCAATAATATTCATCTAATACACTTACACCTTCTGTTTCAATTGATGGTATAGAACGAAATAAATCCCACATACATTCAAAATGGTTATCCATCTCTCTACCACCACGCATTACATAGCCTAATCCATCATATAAATATCCATCACAAGCTCCTCCAGGAATTTGTTCTTTTTCTAAAATATGAACTCTTTCACCTTTCATTTGTCCATCACGAACCAAAAAACATGCAGCAGCTAATGCTGCTAATCCTGAACCTACAATATATGCAGATTTTTGATCTACTCCTTCTGGCTTTTTTGGTCTAGCAAAAGCTTCATAATTTCCACTACTATAATACATATTTTTTCCTCCTCTGTTATTTTATTATGACATATTATAAAAATAATATTTAAAAATTTACAATAAACAAAGAAAAATATATGTATAAATTTTTTACATTTTATATATTTTGTCTAAATTCTCTAATGCATTTTCAAAATTACCATCTATTATACTATTTAATTTATCTATTATATTATTAGGGTTTTCTTTCATTCCACTTTCAATCCAATCTTGAACAATACCTACAAAACCATATTTGTAGAAATTGGCTATAAACTCTTTATCTTCCTCTTTTACATTTAATTTCTTTGATTTTTCTTCTATTATATTCATTAATAATCCTTTTGTTTGACTATATATAAATTTTAGAAAAAATTCTCTACTAATAGAATTATACGTATTTTTCACAAATTCTTTGTTATCTAATATATATTCAAAAATAGAAAGAAATCCTTGTTGCCAGGTGTCATATGTATCTTTTCCATCCATTGACTGAATTACTTCATTTAAATATATCCACTCTAATAAATCATATACATCTTTAAAGTGATAATAAAAAGTCTGTCTATTTACTCCACAATCATTTGTAATATTTGAAATAGTTATTTTAGATAATTCTTTTTTTGAAAGTAATTTTTTTAATGATGTAGCTAATGCTTTTTTAGTTATTTCTGACATTTTATCACCTCTAATTTGATTTTTTGTTTAATTCTGAATATATAAAACCTTCAATATATTTTGAGTTTTCTTCATACCCTTCTCTCAATATTGTTGCACTTACTGGAACTTTTTTTCTCTCTAAATCTACTATTCGATTTTCTATATTTAAATAATTTGCAACTTTCTCACCATATAATTCACTACTATAAAAGTGTGTTACTGGAATATCTTTTATTAATTTTGATAAATATTCCATTTGAATTTTTACACTTTCATCATCAAGTCCATATTTTTGAGGACTATTATATGCATAAATAATATGAACATCTGGATATAATTGTTTTATCCAATTAGCTCTTTGTTCTATATCAATATCTATAATATTTGTATCATATATAACCACATATACTTCATCCATTTCTTTTAAAGCTGTTTCTATTAATAACTGATGTCCTTTATGCAATGGTGCAAATTTTCCTATTGTAAATCCTATTTTTTTATTATACATAAAACATTCTTTATCATGTGAATATATCATTCCTATTGCTTGTAAATATGAATATATAATTGTACTCCCTACAAATTTCATTCCTCTTTTTTGTAAATCTTTTGATATTATGTCAGAAATTTGATTTGTAGTTTTTCCTATCTCATAAATAATCTTACCATTTGTAAATGTTTTTAAATAACCATAAAATGTTCCATATTCATTTTGTATTTTTTTGAAAATTATACTATTATTTATAGTTGCATATATTTTTAATTTATTTCTTATAATCTTTTTATTATTTAATAATTCCTGTATTTTATCATCTTTATAATTTGATATTTTATCTATATCAAAATTATCAAATGCTTTTCTAAAATCTTCTCTTTTATTTAATACACATTCCCAAGATAATCCTGCTTGAAAAGCTTCCAATATCAACATTTCATATAAATATTTATCATCAAAATTTGGTTTACACCATTCATTATCATGATATTGAATATATATTGGATTGTTTAAATTACACCACTTACATCTTATCATAATGCCGTACCTCGCTTTAGAAAAAATATTTAGTCATATTATTTCTTTCTAATTAATTAATTGTTAAATCTTAATAAATATCCGTCTGGATCTTGTAACAAAAATTCTTTGTCCAAAAATTTTTTGTTATTAACTCTATATTCATGTGTTTCTAAATCTAAGAAAAACTTAATATTTTTTTCCTTTAATTTATTATACATTTGGTCAATATTTAAGATTGTCATACTTATATTAATTCCTCTACCATATGGATATTTTAGCTCTCCTGTATTCCAATTATTATTATTTTCTTCTATCATAATTTGATTTTCTTCCATTTGTAAAAAACAAAACTTGTCCTCTTTTCTTTCATATACTATTTGAAACCCTAAATTCAAATAATATTCTTTGCTAACATTTATATCAGACACACTTAATTCCGGTATTAAACTATTAAATTGAGTTTCATCTCGAATTATTTCATGTTCAAAAAATTGTTCCTGGAATTCTATTAATGCTTCTATTTCTTTATTACTGAAGTTCCTATTTTCTGGAACTATTATTAATTTATCGTCATCATCATTCAATCTATGTATTATAGCGATACATTTTCCTTCAAACTCTTCGCATTCTTCAAATATTCCTAAAATATAACAATCTATTTCTTCTCCATCCCCACTTATTGTATTTGGAATATATCCATAATTAACCGGATATATATAATTATATTTTGGATGTCTGCTTCCTATTTTTCTATCAATAATTACTTTTACATTTTTATTTAAATATTTTTGTGTATTCATATTATTTTCTACCTTCTAAACAATCTCCTAAATAAATTCCATTTGCCATTGCTATATCTGTTGGTATAATGTATTTGGCATCTACTGCTTCTGCAACTACCAATGCAAAAGCACTCATTGCTCTTGTGGCATACCACCAGTCAGGGTCATTAACTTTTTGTCTTATCTCATCCAAAGAAATCTCTTTATAATATCTTTCTGTTTCTTTTTTTCTAGTTTCAATATCCATCATAATTGGTGAAGCATCATCTTTGTACAAAGTATTATCTTCATATTTTATTCCAGAATATCTAGCAAATTTCTCGTGCCCACCTCCAGCTAATATTAATATATCAGCTTTTTCTTTCGGTAAATCTAACTTTTCTTTTATAAATGCTTTTACAGTTTCTAATTCAGTTGTTGCATAATTCTCAGCTAAATCTGGAAATTTTTGCATTACATCTATGACTCCAATTTTTGTATTTGCACTTTCTTTTATTCCTTTATCATAAATTGCTATTTCAGTGGAACCTCCACCTCCAATGAAAACACATACTTTTTCATTTACAAATCTTGTTGTTCCCAAAACTGTTAATTCATTTTCACTTTCTTGAGAAATTATATGAAATTCATATTCTGTTTCATTTTTGAATCTTTTTAAAAATTTTTCTTTTTCATTATCATTCAAAGTTCTAAAAATACTTGTACCACATACATATATGTCTTCAGTAATAGATTTTAAATCATTTACACTTTTTATTAATTCTTTTACATCACTTTCTCTTAAACATTTATCTTCATTGTAATGTTTCTTAAATTGTATTGTAACTCCATCTAGTTTTTCCATATTATTTCCATCAAATTTATCAACTTTAGTACATGTTGAACCAACTTCTATAATTATCTTATCCATTTTTTCTCCCTAACCAAAACTATATATAATTTATCACAAAGCCTTTAACTTTACAATTAAATCACTAATATTATAATTTTCTATATCATAGTTTATTAATTGTTTTCCTAGTCCTTTTCTTCTTTCACTATTTTTTATAAATAACATTTTATATCTGTGATATTTCCATCTTCATCATAATAATATATTATAGAATCATTTTTTGGTATCTTATAATATTTTCTATATTCAGGATGTTCATAATCATCGTAATCATAAAATTCCTCTATATATTCTTCTGTTTCATGATATGCAAATATATTATAATCTTTATAATAATAAACATTTTTTCTTAAACGATTGGTTATATATTCTACTCCACAGTATTTTTCCCCATCTATTTCCTTAATAATAGTTGTTTTTATAATCCAACTTAATAATAAAAATTCTACAAATACTACTACAATAACTATTAAAGTCCACAATATAATTAAAAAAATTTTAATTACATTTTTTCTAATTAATTGTAGTAAAAACAAACCTAATAGAAAAGTTCCTAATGGATTTATAAGTAAGGCTATCCATATATATTCTGATCTTAAATGCCAATCAAAATTACCAATAATTTTATTTATACTAATTATTAAAATTCCTATTAATATTAATGATATACTACAAATTATCTTTTTCTTCACTTTAATATTCTCTCCTATAAATTTTTTTGACACATTGGAATTATAACACAAAAACTTAAAAAAACGCAAATTCCAAAAAATTCAAGCACCACAACGCATTCATTTTAGTATTGTTAAAAAAATATTACACCTTTTCCTTTACCTAATTCTTTTTCGCCAAATATTTTATCCATAGCTTTTCCAAGTTCAGTTTCTTTTATCTCATCTATAT
>CAKPPL010000072.1 GCA_934177555.1 uncultured Clostridia bacterium | reverse complement strand
ACAAGATAAATATATTGTTAAAAATCCTAATACTACACTTATAATTATAGCAGATATAGGAACATTAAAAATAAATTTAACATTTTCCGTGAAAACTGTATTACCTACTAATAATGTACTTATTTGTATAAGTATAAATGTAGCTAATATTCCACATAATATCCCTATTGGAATTGATATAACACCTAATATCATACCTTCAAATAAAATATTTTTCTTTATTTGCTTTTTTGTTGCTCCTATACTAGATAGCATTCCATATTGTTTCATTTTTTCTGTGATTGATATTGCAAAACTATTTCTTATTACAAATATACTTGTTACAATAATAATTCCAATAATAATTCCAGCTAATGAATAAAACATTTTCATTGTATCATCAGATTTAGTTACTCCAGACCATCTTAAAAGTTCTGAATTTGCTTCATATTTTATTTCTGTTCCTATTAATTTATCAATCTGTTCACTAGTCTTATATGTATTTTTTATATTCTTATATTTAACCAATATATTAGCATTATTTCTTATATGAGTTAATTTACTTATTACTGTATATCCAGGTGCATCATAACTTTCTAAGCTTCTATTAGGTCTTTCCATAATGCCTACAACTGTAAATTCTTTTGTTTCGATATTTTCTAGTTCTTCCTCTACATATTCACTATCATTTTTATCTTTAGGATTATTATATGGATTATCTTGATTTAATTCATATCCATCTACTGTCATTCTTTGTCCTATATTTAATTTAATCTTATCTCCTATTTTATATTTAACTCCACCATTTTCTTCTATATGCTGGCTAATTAATATTTCATTATCATTTTCGGGCAATTTTCCTTCAACCAATTTTATTCCATATTGTTTCATTGCTGTTTCATCAAATTCCATAAGATATAAGTATGGTTTATATTCATTTTTACTTCCATCTAATTTTGCATATCCCACTCCTTGTGTTACAAATGATGATTCAACTTCTCTGTTATTTATAATAAATTTTTGTTTTTCTTTTGGAACATCATAAAATATTGTATGATAGTCTCCATCTGATTTTTTTGCACGTTCTAATAGTGTTTGCTGAAAACTCGAGAACATTCCTGCAACAGCACATATAAGAGCTGTTGACAATATAATTCCTATACATGTTGCTATTGTTCTTTTCATGTTTAATTTTAAATTTCTTATTGTGAATTTATTTAATATGTTTTTCATAACAAAATCTCCTTAATTTTTTTCATCTTTAACAATTTTTCCATCATCTATTTTTATAACTCTATCTGCTTCTAATGCAATTTTTTCATCATGTGTAATTACAATAACAGTTTGATTATATTTTTTATTTGAAAGTCGTAATAATGAAATTATTTCTTCAGATGCTTGGCTGTCTAAATTTCCTGTTGGTTCATCTGCAAGCATAATAGCCGGACTATTTATAACTGCTCTTCCTATTGATACTCTTTGTTGTTGTCCTCCAGATAATTCATTTGGTAAATGTTTTCTTCTATTTTCTAATTTTAATGTTTTTAGTAATTCCTCTAATTTTTCTCTATTTACTTCTTTTCCATCAAGATTACATGGCAAAGTTATATTTTCTTCTACATTTAAAATTGGAATTAAATTATAAAACTGATAAATTAATCCGACTTGTCTTCTTCTAAATATAGCAAGACTCTCATCATTTAATTTATATATGTCTTGTCCATCTATAAATACTTTTCCACTTGTTGGTCTATCAACTCCACCTAATAAATGTAATAGTGTTGATTTTCCACTTCCACTTGCACCTACTATTGCAACAAATTCGCCTTTTTCTATTGAAAATGATACATTATCAACTGCTTTTACTTGATTTTCTCCTTTTCCATATATTTTGCTTAAGTTTTCTACCTTTAAAATTTCCATCTCTATCCCTTCCTTTTTGATTATTTATTTATATAATAAATCTATAAAGTGACTTTTAAGTGACACATTATAAATTACAAAAAGATTTAGCATAACTTGCTAAATCTTTATACATAACTTACTTTTACGTTAATATTTCTTTTTAAACTTTTTCTTTTTTTATTATATTTTCTTAATAATCCTTTATATTCTAATTTTATATTTTCAATCTTTTTAAAATCTTCTGGTTTTATTATATCTGGCAATTCTTTTGTGTCTATTCCAGCAAATTTTAATACATGTTTTACAAATTCTGCACAATAAAAATTATTTTTCCTTTTTATCTGCTTTTTCATGCTTACACATATAAGTCCTAATATATTAAAACTATATTTTTGTTTATTTGTATTAAAATATTTAATAATTTTATTTATTTTTTCATACTGCTCATCTTCTATTTGTAATGAATATATTTCTGTTCTAGTATTTTTAAATCTTTTAAATGTGCCATATTTTATATTTTCATGCACAAATCCACCCCAAAACGGATTATATGGATTCAATCTTCCAAAACTATACATTTCTTCTAAGTTTTCGTCTAATGCTAAAGATATATGAGAAAATTCATCTTTAGTATAATATTTTATGACTGTAGATAATGCTGTTCCAGTATGTGTTAGTATTATATAAATTTTTTTCACTTTTTCCCCTTTCTTAATTATATTAGCTCAATTTCTTTGTTTAAAAATGTTGAATAAATATACACTTTATCTACTTTTCTTTCTAATGCTTCCTCTAATGCTTTTTTATATAAATCCAATTGTATTTTATATTTATTTATTAGTATTTGTTCATCATTATTTTCGACATAATCAGTTTTATAGTCTACTAATACTAAATTATCATCTTTATTTATATAATATAAGTCAATTATACCTTGTACTAGAACAAAATCATCTGTGTTTTTATTATAAATTTCATTAGCAGGAATTTCTATATAAAAAGGCTTTTCTTTTTCTATACATTTAGCTTGTTGCAACTCTCTCCATATCAATGATTTTGTGAATTGATATATTCTTTGAATATTAATTGCTTCTGCTTCTTTACTTGTAATGATTTTTCTGTTTATCATTTCTGTAATAAGATTTTTTATATCATTTATTTTATAATCTTTATTATGTATATCTAATTTTTGCAGACATAAATGTATTAATGTTCCTTTCTGTGCATTTGTTATTATTTCTTCTTTTAATTCTTTCATAAATTGAAGTTGTGGTATTTTTAATTCTGCTTCATTTTCTTCAATATTGTTTATTGTTTTCTTTATTTCAGTTACAGATGTTTGAGTTGGAATTATTGTTGAATCTTTATATTTATATTGGTATTCCAATAAATCTATAATTTTTTCATATTTTTTTTCATCTAATATAAAATTTTCAAACATCTTATGTTTTATTTTTTCTACATCTATTACTTCATTTTCTTGTTTATTAATATTTCCATTTAAAATTTCGTGTTTATTATAAATATTTATTTCTGCTAATTTTTCCATTTTTTCTTTGTTATAAATACACACCATTCTTATCCAATCTAAATATGATTTACATTTTTTTAATAATATATATGTTAACTCTTCATATCTATCATGAATTTCTTCTAATTCTAATTCTTTTTTATTGTTGTTTTTACAATATCCTGTTATTATAATTTTTTCCTTTGCTCTTGTTAATGCAACATATAAAACTCTCATTTCTTCTGACAAAGTTTCAATTCTTATTTGATTTTTCATTGCTTGTTTTGATAATGTATCATATTCTATTTGTCTATCATAATCAATATATTTTACACCTATTCCAATATCAGGATGTAATAAAATTTTATTATTTAAGTCTTGCATATTAAATTGCTTACCTGTTCCTGATAAAAATACAACTGGAAACTCAAGCCCTTTACTCTTGTGAATACTCATTATTCTTACAACATTATCATTTTCTCCAATTATTTTAGCTGAATCCATATCTTTGCTACTTGTTTTTATTTTTTCTATGTAATTTATAAAATTAAATAATCCTTTATAACTTATACTTTCACATTGTTTAGCACGTTCAAATAACATTTTTAAATTAGCTTGTCTTTGGCTACCATTTGTCATTAGTCCAACATAATTATAGTATCCTGTGTCATTATATATTTTCCAGATTAGCTCATCTAAGCTTAAATACTCTTCTTCTTTCCTCCATTGTTTTAAATTGTTTAGTAATTTATCTATCTTATTTTTTATTTTTTTATTTACATCTTTTCTAGATTTTAAAAGTGTATTATAAAAATTATCATATTTATCACTTAATCTTATTTCGACCAATTCATTGTCTGAAAAGCCACCTATTACTGACCTCATCACAGCAACTAAAGGAATTTCCTGCAATGGATTGTCTATAATTTTTAATAAATTCATTATTGTTTGAATCTCTATACTCTCTAAATATTCTGACGATGAATCACTAAATACTGGCATATCATTTTTAATAATTTCTTTTTCAAATATTGGTGCTGCTTCTTTAGTAGATCTTAATAATATAACTATATCTTTATATTGTATATCTCTTTTTTCTTGTTTTTTAGCATCATATATTTGAAATTTTGTATCTATTAATTCTTTTATTTTATTTGCTACAAATTTTGCTTCTAGCTCAATGTCTTCTACTCTTTCTTGTTCTTCTTCCTCGTCTTCTTCTATATTTTCTTCAATATCTTCGGTATTTAAAATATTTATTTCAGCTTTTAAATTTTGTTGAGTATCTTGATAATCTGCGCCTAAATTCAAAAATTCATCTTCTGAATAATTAAGTTCACCCAATTTTTCTGTCATTATATTTGAAAAAATTGCATTTGAAAAATCTAGCACTTCTTTTCTACTTCTAAAGTTTTTAAATAATTGTATTTTTAATCCATTATTCTCATCATTTATTTCATTTTTTAATTTGTATGTTTTATATTTATCTAAAAATAAATCTGGCCTTGCTTGTCTGAATTTATAAATACTTTGTTTTACGTCTCCAACCATAAAAATATTATTTTTTCTAGACACTGATGTTAATATATATTCTTGTACTAAATTACTATCTTGATATTCATCTATTGCTATTTCTTCAAATTTATCTTGATATTTTTTTGCAATCTGTGTTGGATTATTGTTTTCATCTAGCAAAATTTTTAATGCAAAATGTTCTATATCATTAAAATCCACAATGTTTCTTTCTTTTTTACTTTTTTCAAATTCTTCTCCAAATTCCAAAATGATATTTTCTAATTTTTTTAGAATCTTGTACATATCATTAATATCTTCATTTGCCTCTTGAGAATTAAATATTAATATTTTTTCTTTAATCTTTTTTAATGATTTTTTTACTTCTTCTCTTATTTCTTTAGCCTTATCTTTTTCTTCTATTGTTATTTTTTTGTTTACTGCCCATGTTTTAAATTTAATATTCAACATTAATTCATATGCTTTATCCCAAGAATCTAAATTTATTTTTAATAACTCTAATTGTTCTATATCATCATTTATTATTTGAGAATATGTTATTAACTCTGGATATTTTAATAAAACTTTACTTTCTTCTTTTAATTGAATTATACAATCTTCTAATATTTCATCAGTTTCCTTTAATAATAATTTTCCCCATATAGTTTTAGAAAAATCCTGTGTCAATTTTTCTGTTAAATTAAATTTTTCTATTTGCTCATCTAACCATTTGTTAGGAAATGGATTACTTTGTATATATGTATATATTTTTAATATTAATTCTTTCAATGGAGTATCATCTTTATATGATGTATATGTATTTATTAATTTTATAAAATCTTTGTCCTCATTTTCATACTTATTTTCAAATATTTCTTCTAATACATCTTGTTTTAGAATCTCAATTTCTGTTGTGTCTCCTATTCTAAAATTTTGTGATATATCTAATTCAAAGAAGTTATTTCTTACAACATCTAAGCAAAATGAGTCTATTGTACATATACTAGATTTATTTAATAATGTTATTTGATTTTGTAATCTTTCATTGTTTTGCTCTTCATCTATTTTTTTGTATAAAGCATTTAAAATCCTTTCTCTCATTTCTGATGCAGATGCATTTGTGAATGTAACAACTAAAATTTTATCTATATCAATATTTTCATTTATTATTTTATTTATTATTCTTTCTACTAAT
>CAKPPL010000071.1 GCA_934177555.1 uncultured Clostridia bacterium | reverse complement strand
TTACTTCCATATTTATAGTATGAAAGTCTTCTACTGGATTACGTCCCTCTATACCAGAAACATCAACAACATGTAATAATAATCTTGTTCTTTCTACATGTCTTAAAAATTGTATTCCAAGTCCAACTCCATCACTTGCTCCCTCTATAATTCCAGGAATATCTGCAATTACAAAACTGTCTCCATTTTTTGTTTTTACTACACCTAAATTAGGTTCAATAGTTGTAAAATGATAATTTGCTATTTTAGGTTTTGCATCTGTTACCATTGAAAGAAATGTTGATTTTCCTACATTTGGAAAACCTAGTAGTCCAACATCTGCTAGTAATTTTAATTCAAGTATTACTTCTTTTTCTTCTCCTTCTTCTCCGGCTTGTGCAAATCTTGGAACTTGTCTTGTTGCTGTAGCAAAATGAGAGTTTCCTTTGCCTCCTCTTCCACCTTTTAGTACCATTTCTACTTGTCCTTCTTGTGAAAGATCTGCTACAACTTTTCCTGTTTCTACATCTTTTATTATTGTTCCTATTGGTACATCAATGTATAAATCTTCTCCTGATTTTCCAAATTTATTTGCACCACTTCCATTTTCTCCATTTTGTGCTTTAAACTTTTTTGTATATCTAAAATCAATTAGTGTATTGGCATTTGGGTCTACTCTAAAATAGATGCTTCCACCTCTGCCTCCATCTCCACCATCAGGTCCTCCTGCAGCAACATATTTTTCTCTTCTAAATGTTATTGCTCCATCTCCACCATTTCCTGATTTTATAACTATTTTTGCATAATCTGTAAACATACTTCCTCCTTATCTTCCTTCTGCATTATTTGTTCTCTGTCTTTTAAATTCTTTTTGCATTTCTGAAACTTTTTGCCTTATTTCATATATATCTGATTGCTCTTTCTTATTAGCTTTTCCATCTGGTCTTATTTCTCCTATGTATTTTAATTCTTCTTCTGAGGCATGTAAAAAGTTTTCTGGACTTGAAAATAATTTTAAAAGTTCTAATATTCCTTCTTTATTTTGAGAATCTATAATATCTTCTAATCTTTTTGGTAATTCAAAACATACAGCAACTCCTGTTTGTCCATTTAATAGTTCTACATCTGTTTCATTCATTGTATTATCTAAATATGCTGAATATAAATATGTTTTTGAACCATCAGAATATTTTACTGCTCCTACTTTATCAGCTTTTCTGATTCTTAAAATTTCTCCTGTATCTACATTTATTCCATCATAATCTCTAAGTACTTTTCCATTTCTTAATTGATATTGATATACTTTTCTTAGCCAAGGATTACTTTTTCTTGTAGCTTTAATCTTATTTACTTCTTTTTCATATGATCCTACTTTTAATGAGTCTCTATATCTTTCTTGTTTTGTTTGTTCTTCTCTTTTCTGCTGTTCTCTTAACATTTGTTCTTCAAAGTTTTGAATATCTTTTTCTACTTGTTTTTGTACTAAGTCTTCTATTGATTTACTTTTATCTGCAAAAACATAGTCTCCATTTTCATATTGTCTTAATCGACCTAAATAATAAGTTCTATTGCTTTCTTGATATTGTTGAATATATTGTCTTATTACTGTTGAAGCAATCTTATCATCTATTTCATACCCACTTGGTACTTCAAATGCTATGTAATCACTTGATTCAAAAAACATTGTGTCACCTTCATTATGTTTAAGAATTCTTGCAATCACTAAACTTGTATCTTCTTTATTACTATGATGAACATTATGAGTTTTTTCTAATCTAAATAACACAACTTCTTTTCCTGGTTCTCCTGGTACTGCTGCATCATATGAGTTTGAATCCATAATTTTTCCATTTCTATTTTTTTGCCACATTTTTCGTCCTCCGTTTTTTTATTTATTGAAAATAATCTAATTTCATTGCCTTCTTGATTTTTTTCATTGTTTCTTTTGCTGTGTTTCTTGCTTTTTCTGTTCCTTTTATTAGTATTTCTTCTACTAATTCTGGTCTTTCTTCATAATATTTTCTTTTTTCTCTAATTGGTTCTAAAGTTTTATTTATATTTTGAGCTAGTTGTCTTTTACATGCAACACATCCTCTTTTTCCTGCTTTACATTCTTCACAAACATTTTTTATTTCTTCTTCAGAACTAAATAATTTATGGTAATATGCAACCATACATATATCAGGATTTCCTAAATCATCTTTTTTTATTCTATTTGGATCTGTTACAGCACTCATAACTTTTTTATTAACTTCTTCTACTGAATCTGATAAATAAATTGCATTTCCTAATGATTTTCCCATTTTTTCATTTCCATCTAGTCCTTTTATTCTTTTATTAGTTGATAGAACAGCTTCTGGCTCTACCAGAACTTCTCCATATATACTATTAAATTTTCTTACAATTTCTCTACATTGTTCTATTAATGGTAACTGGTCTTCTCCTACAGGAATATATTTTCCTTCTAATGCTGTTATATCTGCTGCTTGACTTACTGGATATCCTAAAAATCCATATGTTACACTTTCTCCAAATATATCTCTTTTTTGTGCAATTTCAGTTTTTACTGTTGGATTTCTTTCTAATCTTGCTATTGTTACTAAATTAGAATAAAACACTGTTAATTCTGCGACTTCTGGTATCATTGATTGTATATATATTGTTGTTTTCTCTGGATCTATTCCACATGATAAATAATCTAATACAACTTCTCTAACATTTTTTCTTACTTTTTCTGGATTATTAAAATTATCTGTTAATGCTTGCACATCTGCCACAAGAATATATTGATCATATTCGCCTGATTCTTGCATTTTTACTCTGTTTTTTAATGACCCAAAATAATGTCCTATATGTAATCTTCCTGTTGGTCTATCACCTGTTACTATTCTTTTCTTTTCCATAATTACTTCCTCTATCTTTAATTTATTTACAATTTTTTTCCAATATATATTATACTATAAACTTTAAAATAAATAAAGTTTTTTGCTTTATTTTTTATAACATTTATATAGTAAGCAAAAAAGAGTTCAAATTGAACCCTTTTTTGCTTGATCTGTACACACTAAATTTCTGCTGGCGTATCTTCAGCTTTGATTTCAAGCACATATAACTGTTCTTCATTCAAACCGAAAAACCATCCAGCTAAAGACAGTTCCTTACTTACATCATTCATTGCTTTGGCAATTATTTCATTAACCTGTGTTTCATTATAGCTGGTACACCCAACTAATACCTGTGACACTCTGGTTACATATGCCTTCATTTGCTCGTCGAACTTGCGATCAAATCCATTTTGTTCAAAATCTTTCATGATGTCGTTTATTTTAGCTTCATAGCCACAACAAACGAATGAGACCCACCGTTTCTCTCTTTCTTTTCTCTCTTCCATTAATTCATGTGCACTTTTCATTTTTTTCTCCTTCCGTACAAAAAAATTTGATTATACGATATTACTATTACACTATTATGTGCAACTTAATTATTATAGCATATTAACATAAAATTGTCAAATTTATCCGAATATTCCTCGTTTTTTTATAGGAGGTTGTTCATTCATTGTTTTTGCAAGTTTTTCTAACAATTCTCTTTGTTCTTTATTCAATCTCTTTGGAGTTTGCACAATAACTGTGAATATAAAATTACCTCTTGAATTTGAATTTAAAGATTTAAACCCTCTTTCTCTAATTGTAAATTTAGTTCCTGTTTGTGTTCCTTCTGGTATTGTAAATATTTCTGTACTTCCATCGACCATAGGTATTTTTAAGTTTGCTCCTAATGTTGCTTGAGTTATTGTAATTGGTATATCACACATAACAGTAGTACCTTGTCTTGTATATATACTATTTCTTTTTATTCTTACTGTTATATATAAATCACCTTTTGGTCCACCTTTTTCTCCAGGTTCACCTTCTCCTCTTAATACAACTGTTTGATTATCATCTATTCCTGCTGGTATTTTTACTTTTATTCTAGCTTGTTTTCTAACTGTTCCTTTTCCTTTACAATTATCACAAGGTTCCTTTATTATTTCACCTGTTCCATGACATTCTGTACAAGTTCTTGTTGTTTGCATTTGTCCTAAAATTGTATTTTGCATTTGACGTACAGTTCCTGTTCCATTACATGTTGGACATTTTGTAACTGATGTTCCTGGTTTTGCTCCAGTTCCTTTACAAACTTCACAAGTTTCTGGTCTTGTTATTGAAATTTCTTTTTCTACTCCTAAAAATGCTTCTTCAAATGTTATATCTAAGTTCAAATTCAAATCTGCACCTTTTCTTGGACCTCTTTGTTTTTGCCTTGTGCCTGTTCTTCCTCCACCAAAAAATGATGAAAAAATATCACCTAAATCTCCAAAATCAGAAAATCCATCAAATCCAGATGAAGTATAAGAATAATAATTTCCTCCTCCAAATGGTCCACCATTTCCAAATCCACCAAAGCCTTGTGGATCTGCTGTTCCAAATTGGTCATACATTTTTCTCTTTTGAGCATCTGATAATACTTCATATGCTTCATTTACTTCTTTAAATTTTTCTTCAGCTTCTTTTTTATTGTCTGGGTTTGCATCTGGATGATATTTTTTAGCTAATTTTCTGTATGCTTTTTTTAATTCTTCATCTGTCGCAGTTTTACTAACACCTAATATCTCATAATAATCTTTTTTACTTGCCATTTTGTTCACCTCCTACACTAATAACTGTTTCTATTTTTTGTTTTATATGTAACATCTTAAACTCCATTCTTATTGAAAAGAGGGAATAAATCCCTCTTTATAATAATTATTTGTTATCATCTTCTACTTTGTAGTCTGCATCATATACTGTTGCATCATTTCCATTGTTGTCAGTACTTGACTCAGCTTCACTTGTAGTTTCTGCACCATTTGGATTTGCATTTTTATATAATTGTTCAGACATTTCATAAAATACTTTTGTTAATTTTTCTGTAGCTTCTTTTATAGAATCTATATTATTTCCTTCTAATGCTTTTCTTGTATTTTCAATTTCTGCTTCTATTTTTGCTTTTTCTTCTCCACTTATTTTGTCTCCTAATTCTCCTAATGTCTTTTCACTATTATATACTAAACTTTCAGCATTGTTTCTTACTTCGATTTCTTCTTTTTTCTTTTTATCTTCTTCTGCATGTGCTTCTGCATCTTTTACAGCTTTTTCGATATCTTCATCTGTTAAGTTTGTTGAAGCTGTTATTGATACATTTTGTTCATTTCCAGTTGCCATATCTTTTGCAGATACATGTACAATACCATTAGCATCTATATCAAATGTTACTTCAATTTGTGGTACTCCTCTTGGTGCTGCTGGAATTCCTGTTAATTGGAATCTTCCTAATGTTTTATTATATGCTGCCATTTCTCTTTCACCTTGTAAAACATGAACTTCTACTGATGTTTGACCATCTGCTGCTGTTGAGAATATTTGTGACTTTTTAGTTGGTATAGTTGTATTTCTTTCTATTAATTTTGTAAATACTCCTCCATATGTTTCAATTCCTAATGATAATGGTGTTACATCTAATAATACTAAATCTTTAACATCTCCTGATAATACACCACCTTGGATTGCTGCACCAATAGCAACACATTCGTCTGGATTTATTCCTTTGTCTGGTTCTTTTCCAGTTATTCTTTTAACAACTTCTTGTACTGCTGGTACTCTTGTAGAACCACCTACTAATAATACTTTATGAATATCATTTGCTGTTAATCCTGCATCTTTTAATGCTTGGTTAACTGGTCCTGCTGTTGCTTCTACTAAGTCATGTATTAATTCTTCAAATTTTGCTCTTGTTAATGTCATTTCTAAGTGTTTTGGTCCTGTGCTATCAGCTGTAATGAATGGTAAACTTATTTGTGTTTGTTGTACACCTGATAATTCTATTTTTGCTTTTTCTGCTGCTTCTTTTAATCTTTGCATTGCCATTTTATCTGTACTTAAATCAATTCCATTTGATTTTTTAAATTCAGATATTAAATATTTTATTATAGCTTCATCAAAGTCATCTCCACCTAAATGTGTATTACCATTTGTTGCTAATACTTCAAATACACCATCACCAATATCTAGTATTGATACATCAAATGTTCCTCCACCTAAGTCATATATCATT
>CAKPPL010000070.1 GCA_934177555.1 uncultured Clostridia bacterium | reverse complement strand
CTACTATTGTTACTACTAGTGCTATTAGCGTTATTCCATCACTATAATATTTATCCTGCATAGAAATCCCCCTATTACTATTCTTCTGTATTTTATTGTATTTTTTAGTTTCCTAAATTAACAGTTACCTCTGCTGTTCTGTCTGCTGCATCTTTTACTTGTATTACATAACTTCCAGTTGGAAGTATAAAACTATAAGTTGTTTTTTCTTTAGTTAAATTTTCTTCTACTGTGGTCCATATACCTGTTGTATTATCTTTATAT
This sequence comes from uncultured Clostridia bacterium, assembly GCA_934177555.1. Classification (GTDB taxonomy): domain Bacteria; phylum Bacillota; class Clostridia; order TANB77; family CAG-508; genus CAG-269. Next base: position 5,857 of record CAKPPL010000070.1, on the reverse strand, counting down.
CTCAATACTCCTTTTCCAACATATTTTGAAAAAACAATATCAGATACAGTTACTTTAAATTTATCTTCAGCAATACTTGTTGAATAATTAAATGTAACATCTCCTCTTTCTGCATCTGTTAAACCATTATATTTATTATTTTGACCTGTAAGATCCTGTAAGCTGTAATACAAACGTCCTTCGTACTGATATCCTGTTAAAGATCTTACATCTCTTGTGGCAATATTTACAATATAATTTCTTTCAATTCCCATAAGATCATAACTTTCTAATATTTGTGGTGTAAAAAGTCTATAATTATTTATTTGACTTTGATCAGCACCTGCTGTTATTGCTGCTGATAGTTGAGAAGTTGTTAATCCACTTCCTAATTGTTTGTACATATTTTTATCATCTTTATATTTTTCATATAGCATATCTACTTGAGCTTGTACAAGTTCTAATTCTTGTTTAAATTTAGTCAATTTACTTGACCTTATTGAACTTACTCCTGTATATGTAGTAACACTTGCAAGTATAATTAAAATTACTATTGTAGCTGCAAGTGAAATTAATGTTATACCATTTTCATTTTTCATTTGTTTACCACCTTTCATACTTCATTTATTTTCTATCAAGAGTATCTAAATTGTCTAATGCTTTTCCTGTTCCTAATGCAACACAAGAAACAGCATCATTTGCTATCATAACATTTATTCCAGTTTTTTCTTGTAATAATTTATCTAATCCATCAATCAAGCACCCTCCACCAGTCATATAAATTCCTTTGTCACTAATGTCTGCTGCAAGCTCTGGTGGTGTTTTTTCTAAAACTGAATGAACTGCATCTACTATCATCATTGCTGGTTCTATTAATGCTTCTAGCATTTCACTTGAATAGACTGTTATTGTTTTTGGTAAACCTGTTACTAAATCTCTGCCTCTAATTTCCATGTCTGTATCTTGTATTTTTGGATATACACAACCTATGTTTATTTTCAGGTCTTCTGCTGTTCTTTCTCCAATCATGATATTATGTTTTTTCTTAATATATTTTACAATATATTCATCAAATTTATCACCAGCAACTTTTAAAGAAGTGCTTTCTACTGATCCTCCTAATGAAATTACAGCAATGTCTGTTGTTCCTCCACCAATATCAACTACCATGTTTCCACATGGTTTTGCTATATCTATACCTGCACCTATTGCTGCTGCTATTGGTTCTTCTATTAAAAATACTTTTCTTGCACCTGCTTGTGTTGCAGCATCAATTACAGCTTTTTTCTCTACTTCTGTTACTCTTGATGGAATACATATCATTGTTCTTGGAGCAAATAATGTTTTTCCATTTATTTTGTTTATAAAATATTTTAGCATTTTTTCTGTAACTGTATAATCAGAAATTACACCTTCTCTTAACGGTCTTGTCGCAACTATATTTCCTGGCGTTCTTCCTAACATTCTTCTTGCTTCTTGTCCTACTGCTAAAACTTCATTAGTATTGTTATCTACTGCAACAACAGATGGTTCTCTTAGAACCACTCCTTTGCCTTTTACATATGCAATTACAGTTGCTGTTCCTAAGTCTATGCCTATATCTTGACCTAAATTAAACATATCTAACATTCCTTTCAATTATTTTTTTAAGTTCATTATAACAACACCTATTATTATAAGTGCAGCTCCTCCTATGTTTAGTCCTGTTAATTGTTCTTTTAATATTAACCAAGATGCTACCATTATCATTACTTGTGCTATCCCATTACATAATGGTGAAATATAGCTTACATTATCAAACATCATTATTATTCTTGTAAATAGTAAAAAACTTATTATGTAACAAATAAAGCCTAATGCACTTATTAAACTTATGTTAAATCCAAATTCACCAGCTGAAATTGAAATTTTTCCTGCATTTCCACCTTTTTTCATTAATATTAATCCTGATACTGTAAATATTAAGTATAAAACTATCATTAAAATCTTCATTATATCTTTTCTCCTTATTTTCATTTTTATTCCTCTCTTTTTAATTTTTTTCAAGTTCAAATTCTTTTTCTGTTTCTTTTACTATATATATTGGTCTTTGCTTTACTTCTAAATATGTTTTTGATAAATATTGTCCAATAACTCCTATAGAGAATAATTGTACACCACTTACAAAAACTATTATACAGGCTAATGATGGCCAACCAGAAGTTGGATCACCATATATTAATGTTTTTGCAATTATAAATATTATTGCAATAAATGCTACCACACAAAATATTAATCCAATAATAGATGATAATATTAATGGCATTGTTGAAAAAGCTGTTATGCCTTCTAATGCGTACTTAAACAATTTCCAAAATGACCATTTAGTTTCACCTGCAACTCTTTCTACATTTTCATATTCTATCCATTTAGTGTCAAAACCAACAAAACTAAATAGTCCTTTTGAATATCTATTATATTCTTTTAAAGAAATTATAGCATCAGCCACTTGTCTTTTCATTAGTCTATAATCTCTTGCTCCATCAACCATTTCGATAGGTGACATTTTATTAATAATTTTATAAAACATTCTTGCAAAAAAACTTCTTATTATTGGTTCACCTTTTCTTGTAACTCTTCTTGTTGCTACTGTATCATACCCATCATTTTTTATAGCATCAAACATTTTTCTTAATAATGCTGGTGGATCTTGTAAATCTGCATCCATTAATGTTACATAATCTCCTGTTGATGCTTCTAATCCTGCATACATTGCTGCTTCTTTTCCAAAATTTCTTGAAAATGATACAAATCTAACTTTGTTGTCTTTTTCTCTTAATTCTTTTATTTCTTTTAATGTATTATCTTTTGAACCATCATTTACGAATATATATTCAAAATCAGCTATTCCTTCAAAATCTTGTTTTCTTACTCTTTCCATTTCTTCATAAAAAAGTGGTAATGCTTTTTCTTCATTATAACAAGATACTATTACAGATATTTTTTCCATTTTTACTCCTTTCTCGCTTTAGATACTAATATATTTTTATCATAATATACTGATTTTTTCATAAGCTCATTATTCACATTTTCTAATCCATATTTTTCTATCAAAGTTTGTTCATCTGAAAATAAATTGACTCCTAATGCTAATTTATTTCCTTTTATATTTGCACCTAATGCTGATAAAGTTGTTGGATATAAATCCATTGTAGAATATTGTCGATTTTTCATATTTTCTGTTTCTGCTTCTGAATTTATTATTACATTTAAAACTGTTTTATTATAATCTTCATCTTCAAAAAAGTCTTGTTGCATAGTTAAATGATCTCCTGAAATTACTATTGTTGTATTATCATAAAAATCTTGTTGTTTTAACCATTCTACCAATTCTCCAACTCTTTTACTTGAACATGATATAACATTTTTATATTGTTCATCCCATTTTTCTTCACAATCTTCACATAAATATCCATCAGGAAAATGTGTATCTGCTGTTAACATTGTAAAATTGAATGGTTCATCTTTTTCTGATAATTCTAATATTTTTTCTTTTGCAAATTCAAATAACAAATTATCAGTATATCCCCACCAAGTTGTTCCTTCTACTCTTTGTTCTTGTTGTGCAGAAATATGATCCCATATTTCATAATTACCATGTTGTTCAAATAATTTTTTTCTTCCTCCAAATTCTGCTTCTGAACCTAATATGAGAAAATTATTATATCCATTATCATTCAATATTTCTCCTAATGTATAAGCTCCTCCTAAAAATGTACTATATTTACCAAGCAAATTGCCATTAAATGGTAGTTTTAATGGAATACCTGCTGTTTGTGCAACCATTGCTCCTGTAGTCCATGTTGTACCATATAATGAATTTGCTCCACCTAATTTTTCTGTATTTGAAAAATTTATATTTTCTTTGGCTAATTCTGCTATTTCTGGGATTAGTTCTTCTTCTGATAATCCTCCATTTTCTTTCGAATAATATGTTGTTTCCATTGATTCTAACAAAATATAAATTAAATTTCTTTTTTGTTCTGGAAATTCAATCTCTACTTCTTTTGGATCAACATATTCTGTCTCAATTAAATTTGATTCATTTTTTAAACTTCCTATATATTCTTTTATATCTGTTGCATTTACTATTCTCTCTGTACTAATTATTAATATCATTACTGCTATACCTGAACTTATAATTATTGTTCTCTTTTTTTGAGATGTTTTAATTTTTTTAACGTCTTTCATCATAGGGTATATTAGTATAGAAGAAATTAATGCAGTTGGTATTATTATTTTTAATGAGCATTGTTTTATATATGTCCAAACTATATCTGTATTTGTACCTTCCATAGGTACTTTTAAATGAAATACTATTTCATCCATTGATAAATGTCCAAATGTATCATATAACCATTCTACTGTTACAAGTGTTCCAAATGCTATTAAAAGACATATAATAATTAAAGCACTTATTATTTTTTTCTTCATTTTTGCTCCTATTCATTGCTACTTTGATTTTTTATATATCTCCAAGAGTCTTGACACATATCTTTTAGTGTTTTTGTTGCTTCCCAATTTAACTCTTTTTTTGCTTTTGTAGGATCTGAATAGCATATTGCTATATCTCCTGCTCTTCTTGGTGCTATTCTATATTTTACTTTTTCTCCTGTTGCTTCTTCAAATGCTTTTACCATATCTAGTACACTATATCCTGTTCCTGTTCCTAAATTATATATAAATATTCCTTTTTGTTCTTTTTCTAATTTTTCTAATGCTTTAATATGTCCTTTAGCTAAATCTACTACATGAATATAGTCTCTTACTCCTGTTCCATCTGGAGTATTATAGTCATTTCCAAAAACAGATAATTCTTTTAATTGTCCTGATGCTACTCTTACTATATATGGCATTAAATTATTAGGAATTCCTTGTGGCTCTTCTCCTATTAGTCCACTTTCATGTGCACCTACAGGATTAAAATATCTAAGTATTGCTATATCCCAACTATTATCTGATTTATATAAATCTTGTAAAATTTGTTCTATAAATAATTTTGTTGTTCCATATGGATTTGTTGTTCCACCAATTTTACATTCTTCTGTTATTGGTATAATCTCTGAATCTCCATATACTGTTGCTGAAGAACTAAATATAAATTTTTTTACATTATATTTTTTCATTGTCTCTAATAATACTATTGCTCCTGATATATTATTTTCGTAATACTCTAAAGGCTTTTGTACTGATTCTCCTACAGCTTTATATCCTGCGAAATTCAAAACAGCTTCTATATTATTTTCTTCAAATACTTTTTCTAGAGATTTTTTATCTAAATAATTTATTTCATAAAATTTAAAGTCTTTTTTAGTTATTTGTTTTATTCTTTCTAATACTTGTTTTTTACTATTTGAAAAATTATCTATTATTACAACATCTCTTCCACTGTTCAGTAATTCAATTACTGTATGACTTCCTATATACCCAGCTCCACCTGGTACTAATATTGACATTTTTTCCTCTCTTTCTATTAATTAAAAATATTTCGTATATGATACTGACCTATCTACAAACCCTGATATTCCTGTTACTTTACCTTCACTTGTGTATTGCCAAATATCATTATTTTTTGAAAATTTATAGATATCTTCTGGCATATTTCCAGATTTACTATAATTATAATTTGCTATCCAAATTGAATAATCTTCTGGTAACATAGTAAGATCTAATGAATCTTTAAAGAAATATTCATATGAATATACACCAACTGAATAGCCGGCTTTTTTCAATGTTTCACAAAATGTTATTGCCATTTGAGCTGTTACTTGTTTTCCTAATGATTGTTGTGAACTATGTTCTATATCATAAAATATTGGTAGTTCAAATTTCTTTTGGT
>CAKPPL010000069.1 GCA_934177555.1 uncultured Clostridia bacterium | reverse complement strand
CCATTGTTCCAAATGTTATTATCTGTGATACATGATCATGTCCATATTTTCTTGATACATAATCTATTACATCTTGTCTATGTTCATAACAAAAATCTACATCAAAATCTGGCATGCTAATTCTTTCCGGATTCAAGAATCTTTCAAATAGAAGTCCATATTTCATAGGATCTATGTCTGTTATTTCTATTGCATATGCTAATATTGAACCAGCACCAGAGCCTCTTCCTGGTCCTACTGGTATGCCATGACTTTTTGCATAATGTATAAAATCCCATACTATAAGATAATAATCCACATATCCCATTTTCTTTATTATCCCAATTTCATACTCTGCTCTTTTTAATACTTCTTCTGATGGTGTTTCTCCGTATCTTTTCTTTATTCCATCATAACATAATTTTTTTAAGAAATCATAATGTGTTGGATATTCTGGTGGAACATCATAATTTGGCAATATAGTATGTCCAAATTCAAATTCAACATTACATTTATCAGCTATTTTTACAGTATTTTCTATTGCATCTGGAAATGCAGAAAAATATTCACTCATCTCTTCTGGAGATTTTACATATAGTTCTTCTGTATCAAACTTCATTCTATCTTCATCACTCATTCTTTTTCCAGTTTGGATACAAAGTAAAATTTCATGATTATATGCATCTTCTCTTTTTAAATAGTGAGCATCATTCGTTGCAACTAGTGGTATATCTAGTTTTCTTGCTAATTGTACCAATTTTTGGTTTGCTAATACTTGTTCACTTATTCCATTATTTTGTATTTCAATATAATAGTCTTCTCCAAATACTTTTTTGTGCCATAAAGCAATTTCCTCTGCTTTTTCATTTTGTCCATTTAATAATGCTTGGTTTACACTTCCTGCCAAACATGCACTTAAACATATAAGTCCCTCATGATACTTTTCTAGAACTTCTAAATCTATTCTTGGCTTATAATAATATCCTTCTGTAAATCCTATTGAAACTAATTTACTTAAATTTTTATAACCTTGATTATTCTTAGCAAGTAATATTAAATGATTATATCTATTATCTATATTAGGTTCTTTATTATGTCTTGAACGTGGTGCAACATATACTTCACATCCTATTATTGGTTTTATACCTTCTTTTTTACAAGCTTTGTAAAAATCTATAACTCCATACATTACACCATGGTCTGTTATAGCCATTGCTTTCATACCAAGCTCTTTTGCTCTTACTGGTAAATCTTTTATTCTATTTGCTCCATCTAATAAACTAAATTCACTATGTATATGTAAATGCACAAATTCTGACATATTTTCCTCCATTTTGCTTTTTTATGTATTTTATCACATTTCTTATTATTTTGAACATATTATTTATATATTTCACACAAAAAATCCCCGCCTTAGCCGTAAGTTGCCGAATTTTTAAGGACCTGTCTTCGACAGGTGGGTGCCTACTTGAATACTCATGGGCTTCTTACTACTCGAAAGTGTAAGCTTGCACGCCATACTCAAAGGTTTTGGCCCCTCTTTAAACTTGTAGGTTCTAAAAATTCTGTGTCACACGTACTATGCAGGGTTTGTTATATTTATTTGTTATTAATATATTAGCATATATTTCTTTTAATTGCAACTATTTTTTTATTGAATTTTCAGAAATTTCATATGCTAATTATATTATATCTCTTTTTTATTTAATTATGCTCTTTATTTTAATTTTTTTAACAAATCTGAAAATGCTTTGTCTCTATGATTATGTGCTCTTTCATATTCTTCTGCACTTAATTCGCTCATTGGAACTTGATATCCATCTGGGATAAAAACTGGAGAATATGTAAGTCCACCTAATTTTTTAACTTTTTCTGCTATTGTTCCATTACATTCCCCTCTTGATACAATCTCTGTTCCATCTTTTAAAAAACTTGTTAAAACACATACAAATTTTGCTTTTCTATTTTTATCATTTGTTTCTTTTATTTCTCGCATTATTTTATCTAAAATTTGTTCTTGAGTAGCTCCTTTTCCAGCATATCTAGCAGAATAAACTCCAGGAGCTCCATTTAAGCATTCTATGCATAAACCTGCATCATCAGTTGTTATTATGTCATATTCAATTTTATTTTTTTCACAAAATTCCTTTACTGCAACAGCTTTAATTTTAGAATTTTCTTCAAATGTTTCTCCATCTTCTATTATTTCATCTGTAAAACCAATATCTTTTAATGAAAAAATTTCTATGTTTTGTCCATGTGCCTCTATTATTGATTTTATATCTTTAATTTTATTCACATTACTTGTTCCATATATCATTTTCATATTATTTTCTCCTTATAATCCCATTATTTCTTTTGCAATTTCATTTATTGTTTTTCCATCGGCAGATGCTCCCATTTTAGCTTTTGCTTCTTTCATAATTATTCCCATATCTTTCATCGTTTTAGCACCAGTTTCTGATATAATTACTTCTAATTGTTCTTTTATTTCTTCTCTTGATAGTTGTTTTGGTAAATATTTTTGAAGAACTTCTATTTCTTGATTTGTTTGATTTATTAAATCTTCTCTTTCAGCTTTTTCAAAATCTTTTAAAGCATCTTTTTTTGATTTTACTTCTTTTGCAATTATTTCTAATATCTTGTTGTCATCTACTTCTATTCCTTTATCTTTTTCTATTTGTAAAATTGCTGCTCTTACCATTTGTACAGTATTCTTTTTTACTTCTTCTTTATTTTTCATTGCATTTTTTAAATCTTCCATTAATTTTTCTTTTAACATTATAATCAACCTCTTTCTTAAAACATTATATTTTTTGAATTAATTTTTAACCATTTATCAATTTCCATGTAATCCTTTTTATATTTACATGCTAATTCATAAAATTTTTTATCATGTTTTTGATAAATCATATGACAAAATTCATGAACAATAATTGCATCTACAACATTATCTGGTAACATTATTAATCTTGAAGAAAAATATAAATTTTTCTTACTTGGCATGCAACTTCCAAACCTTGTAATCGCATCTCTTACCTTAACTTCATTATATTGTAATTTCATTACATTGCTCCAATATGGAACTTTTTTACTTACTAAAACTTCTGTATTATTCTTAAATAATCTTTTTACTAAACTGTCTATTTTTTCTTTTAAATTATTTTCACTATTTTCAGGTACTTTTATATTAAATGTTTTATCTTTTTCGTCTAGTTCAATCTCTATATTATTTTTTAAATTTTTCTTTCTAACAATTTTATATATTGTTCCTTTATAATATATTTCTTCTCCTGTTTGCCATTGCTTTATTGTTTTTATTTGTGAAGAAATTATTTTTTTATATTTATTATATATTTCATCTTCACTATCTTCTAAAATTTCAGTCAATTTAATATTAGACAAAAAACGTGGTTTAGTAATTTTTAATATATTCCCATCAAATAATATTTTTACTGTATTTGAGTTCTTATAGCTTATAATTTTAGTTGGTATTTTTTCATCTTTTATTTTTATATATTTTGAAGTCATTTTGCCCTTTCTTTTATAACTCTACTATTCCTCCATAGTCAATTACATCTAAATTTTTAAATTCTATTATTTTTAAATTTCTATTATAAATAAAATCTTTTATTTTATGTTTTGAATCTATTTTATTTAAATCACCAAATACAATTATATTTTTTCCAATTCTGGCCATACATCCACCGATAAAACCTTTTTTATCACTGTATTGAGCTTTATTTATTAGTTTTATATCTAGTTCATCTTCAATGTATAATGTATTTATATTATGTTTTTGTAGAATTTTATTTAATCCTTTATCTGTAACAATAGCACTATTATCATCTATAACAGCAATGGAACAATTAGTATATCCTTGTGTAGTATTTATTAATTCATAGTTTTGTTTTTTTAATTCCTCTATTATCTTTGAATCAGTATATTTTAAATTGTGAATTGCTTTTTTTCCTATTATACACACATTATATTTTATATCATATGGATATTTTTCTTCTATCTCTTCATATCCTTGTTCTACATTAAATATTGATCGAATATTATTGAATTGTGATTTTTCGACAATAATCTTTTCTCCTATTTTACATACAAATATATCTACATGTGATGAAATCTCTTCATAAACTTTATTGTTCTTTTTTATTTCTATCAGTTTATATCCCATTTTCTTTAATGTATCTTTTTCTATTTTTCTCATTTTTTCATCAATTATTAAATACATCTCTTCTTTCCTATCTTCTTAGTTTTGCTATGAAAAATCCTTCATATAATTCAGATGGACAAACACAAATAGTTCCTGGAATTTTAGTTTCTAATAGTTCCACATTAGCTATTGGTTTTATTGGAACTACTTGAACTTTATTTTTCTTAAGTATTTTTTGTATAATATCTTCATTTTCTTCTTTTAATATAGAGCATGTTGAATATATCATTTCATGCCCTGGTTTTAATAATCTTAATGCTTTATCTAATAATTCTTCTTGTATTTTTAAAGTTCTTTTTATTAAGTCCATTGTAAAGTTTTTTTGAAATATGTTCATTGTTCCACTTCCACTACATGGTGCATCTAATAAAATTTTATCAAATGAAAACATATCATCTAATTTACGTGCATCTTCATACATTAAATTCACTCTATTTGCACATTGTTTTTCTAAATTATATTTTAGTCTATCAGCTCTTATTTTATTTTTCTCACATGCAGTTATCATTGCTTCATTATTAGAAATAGCTGCAATTTGTGTAGTTTTTCCTCCAGGAGCTGCTGTCATATCTAAAATATTTTCACCTGGTTTTGGTTCAAGAACAATAGGTGGTAACATTGATGAAAGACTCTGTAAATATATTTCTCCATTATTATAAATATCTAATTCTCTTATTTTTTCTTCTTTTACATTCTCTATTATTAATGCAGAGTCATACCAATCAACTTTTTGGAATTTTATATTATTTCTTTCTAATTCTTCTTTTACTTTTTTAAAATCTGATTTTATAGTATTTATTCTTAATGTTACAGGTTTGTCTACTAGATATCCATTTAATATCTTTTTTTCTATATTTTCTCCATATTGTTTTTTTATCATTTCTTTAAAAAACTCAGGAATATTATTTTCCATATGTACTATCCTTTCTAAATATAATAAACAATTATTCCAAGAAATATTAATAAATTTCCTATTAATTTTTTTCTAGTTATTTTTTCTTTTAAAATTATGTTACTTAAAATCATTACAAAAATGTATCCTAATGATTCAATAATTGGTTCATTTTTATAAGGGACTCCCTTTAAGCCTAATATGACTAAAATAGTTGATATTACCATTAATCCATATCCTGTAATAACATATATATTAAAATATTCTTTAAAAATTGATGTATAAGTTTTAGAAGCACTTTTCTTTAAAATTATTTGTGAAATCGAACTTACTAAAACTGCTAATATTAATAAAATTATATATTTACTCATCTTCACTATTTACTATAATTGTACCTATTATTACAATTATTACTCCTACTATATTTTTTATTGTTATTGTATCATTAAATATTAGAATAGCCCATATAATTGACCATAATAATCCCATTGCTTTATTTGCATATGCTACAGATATATCAAATTTTTTTATTAGTTGTTGCCAAATAATTGCATATAATCCTAAAATTGCAATTTCTATACCATAAAACAAAATAAAATTAAATGACAAAAATTCTGTACCTGATGCAAATTTAGCAAACACTGTTGAAAGTGTATATATTGCTATAACAATTTGTAAGACAAATATATCTTTTATTTTTATATTTTTATTATTTTCTTTTTCCATATTTTTCCCTTCATTATACTATCGGAAGTGCTAAAATATAATACCCATACCTTGTAGAACTGTCTATAATTTCATGTGAGTTTATTTTATCTATTGGGCTAATATAATAAACATATTCTGGATGCTCTTTTTTTACCAATTCTAATTCTTTTATATCTTCATTAGAAAAAATAAATTTTATAATTGCTTTTCTAGGTTCTCCAACTTTTTCAAAATCTGGTTTCTTTCCTAATGCTACATCTATAACCATTTTTAAAAAATCATATCCAGTAGAAATTTGTACTAAATCTGAGCCTATAC
>CAKPPL010000068.1 GCA_934177555.1 uncultured Clostridia bacterium | reverse complement strand
ATATTGCATTTTTATGTAAATAATGTTATAATTAATTAGAAATCAATTTTTTAGTTAGTTTAAAAATAAAACTAACTATTCAAAAAAAGGAGGATAAATACATATGAAAAAGGAGTTTAGTAGCATGACAGCTGTAGAAAAACGGAGATACAGAAGACGGAGAAAAAAAATTTTAAGAAGAAGATTATTTATTTTCTTTGTCTGTGTTATTCTCTCAGCCATTGGAATTTTTTTTGTTCATTATCAAAAAAGTCATTTTGACTTAGGAACAAAAATAAATGGCATTAGTGTATCAGAACTGACTGCTGAACAAGCAGCAGAAAAAATCCAGGAAGTTTTACGGGATGGAATCACCATCGATTTTATAGATACTATACCTGTAAAATCTGGTAATGAGTTCTACTTAACTGTATATTTAGAAGATATAGAAGATATTCTTAAAGAACAGAAAGAAACTCATACTCATTCGTTTCAGAAAAGTGGATTATTTAAATATGACACTGAAGAACTCAGAGATTATTTAAAATATCTCTCTCCTCTCCAAGAGGAAAATATGGAACACTCCAAAAATGCGTACCTCTATGTGAATGATGAAGATTTGTTAAGTATAAAGCCTGAAATGTATGGCAATTATATTGACTTTGACAAAGCATTCACAATGGTATGTAAAACCATTGAAAATGGGTATCTAGAGGTGGATTTCAACTTAATTGCTGAAAAAACACCTACAATTTCTGGAAGTTCTCTTGTATCAACAAGAGATGAAATCAACAAAGCTTTAAGTACAACTATTAATTATACATTAATTGATGGAAGTACATTTGTCTTGAACAAGACTATTATGAAAGATTGGCTAGTTCAAGAAAAAAATGGTAAATATAGTATTGATTTTGATACGAATATACCAAAATTTGTTAACGAACTTTCAGAAAAAATTGGTAAAATTAATTCTGTTATTGATTTTACCGGTACAGGCATGTCACACAGTGTAAAAGTCTCTATTAAAAAGGGATCTTTAACAACTCTTGATAAAGAAAAAGAAATTTCATCTTTAAAAGAAGAGTTAATCACTGGTGAAACTTTTAGTAGAAAACCAATATATTCAAATATTCTAGATATGTCTAATTTAAAAAATTATGTTGAAATAGACTTAACTAGACAAAATGTTTGGTTATATATTAATGGGGAATGTATTATAGATTCTCCATGCGTTACTGGAAGTATCAAAGGAGGACATGCAACACCTACAGGATTGTTTTACTTAACATATAAAACAACAGACACTTATTTAAAGGGTACCAATAATGATGGTAGTAAGTATAACTCTCATGTAAATTTTTGGATGCCTTTCAATGGTGGAATCGGACTGCATGATGCTTCCTGGAGAAAAAAATTTGGTGGAACAATCTACCAAAAAAGTGGTTCACATGGCTGTATTAATATGCCATATGATGCTGCAAAAACTGTCTATGAACATATTAACAGCTCAATGCCAATCATTGTTTATAACAGTAGTTTTTAATATTTATCCAAGATTTCAAGGGCAGATTTTATCTGCCCTTTTATCTTCTTCTATAGTTTCTATTGCAACTACATACATTATTACAATTAACTATATTTCCATTTATTCTTGCAACTATTTCTCCATCACTATTTACTATTGATAATGCTTCATCATTGCTATTATTGCTATTACTATTATTACCATTATCATTATTACTCGTATTATACGGATTATAACAATTTAAGCAACAGTTGTCTCTAACAAAATCACAACGTTTAAAAATACAGTCTAAAAACGCTGATAAAAATCCTATAATTCCTAATATTACTGCTACTATAACTAATGTTGTATTTTCTAAAATTGCAGCAACTAATAATGTAACTGAAAAAAATACAAGACCAACAAGTAATGGACAACGAACTAATCTGTTAATTAATATTGACAATATTACTGTAGCAAATATTAACGCCAAAAAAATAAGTATATTCATAATTTATGTCTCCTTTATGTTTTTGTTATATATTATGAATCTACTTATTTTTTAGTTACATTTTTTTAATTATATTCCACATTTACTAAATATAATCCATTAGGTGGAAGTGTTTTTCCTGCATTTTCTCTTTTTTTGGATTTTATTATGTCTTGGATTTTTTCTGGTTCTATTTTTCCTAACCCTACTTCTACTAAAGTTCCAACTATAATTCTAACCATATTATACAAAAATCCATTTCCTGTAAGTTCTATATATATTCTATTATTTTCTTTATAAATATTTGTTTTATATATTGTTCTTACACTACTTTTACTGCTTGTTCCACTTGCTTTAAATGCTTTGAAGTCATGTTCACCTTCAAAATATTTTAATGCTTTTTCCATTTTGCTTATATCTAATTTTTGAGGTATATGTGTTTCTAAATTCCTATATATTGCACTTCCTTCTATAGAATTATTTATTATATATCTATATGTTTTTCTTTTACAAGTTAATCTACTATGAAATCTTTCATCTACTTCTTCTGCATTTATTATTATTATGGATTTTTTCAATCTTGAATTAATTGCAATAGCAAATTTTTCTATTGGTATTTGTGAATTGGTCTTAAAATTTGCAACTTGCCCTAATGCATGTACTCCTGCATCTGTTCTACCTGATGCATTTAATTCAACCTCTTCACCTGTTATATTTTTTATTGCTTGTTCTATTGTTCCTTGTATATTTAGCTTATTAGGCTGTTTTTGCCATCCATTAAAGTCTTTTCCATCATATTCTATTGTTAATTTTATATTCCTCATTTTTCCACCATTATTTTTGTTCTTCTTTTTTATTAAAAACTTTTTTGATATCTTTCCAACTTTTTATTTTTCTTTCTTTTTTCTCTTTTGTTTCATTTAATCTCTTAGTAACAATATTACTTATTAATATCTTCTTTAAAACATCCTCTCTAACATCTGCAATTAATGTTCCATCTTTTGCAACAGATACTTTTCCTGTTTCTTCTGAAACTATTATTGCTATACTATCTGATTCTTTAGATATTCCAATTCCTGCTCTATGTCTTGTTCCAAGTTCTTTAGCTATATCTTTATCACTTGCTAATGGTAACATACATGCTGCTGCTGCAATCTTATTATTACTTATTACAACTGCACCATCATGTAATGGTGTATTAGGTACAAATATATTTACTAATAATTGTGGAGATACGTCTGCATCCATTATTATACCTGTTGATATTATATCTTTTATTTGTATGTCTCTTTCAATTACAATTAATGCACCTGTTTTATTTTTGGCTAATTCATATACTGCAATTACTACTTTATATATATCTTCTTTGGTTTTAGTTATGATATCTTTATCAAAACCAAAAAACCTTGAAAATCTATTAGTTCCACCTAATTGCTCTAATGCTCTTCTTATTTCTGGTTGGAATATTATTATCATTAAAATAACTCCCCAATCCATAATTGCTGATAATAAATAATTTAATATGTATAAATTTAATAATTTACTAAGTGCTGTTGCTATTATTAAAAATGCTATTCCTTTTACAAGTTGCCATGCTCTTGAATCTTTTACTATTCTTAATAATTCATATGCTAAAAATATTACAATAGTTATATCCAATATTACTGAAACTAATTTTATTGGATACTCTTGCCATAATCTTATATATGACATAATATTGTTTTCATAAAAATTATTTAATATAGTTGATATATTATTCATCATATGCTTCTCCTTTTTTATTGTACATTTGCTACAATATAATATATAAATGTTGAACATGTTGCAAGAACCATTAATGCAACTAAAAATCCTGCCATTATTTTTGTAAATACTTCTCTTTTATCTATTGGTTTCTTTTCTTTTTTTTCTTCTTTTTTCATCATAAATCTTCCTTTCTGTTTATTTCCTATTACATTATAACATATTTTTGTTTTTTTTCAATATGAGTTATTAATTTTACATAATTATACAATTTTTAATATTGCATCATCTTTTACTGGAATATTTTTATCAATTATATATATTTCAAATAATTTTCTTTTTGCTTCTTGCATTTTTTCTAAATTATCTGCATATATTTTGGCTAAAATATCGCCATTATTTACTTTATCACCTGTTTTTTTATTTAATACTATTCCTACATCTTGTAAAATTCCGTCTTCTTTATTTATTCTACCAGCACCTAAAAAACATGATAACTCTCCTATTTTTTCTGCATTTATTTCTTGTATATATCCATCTTTTTCTGATTTGATTTCTTGAATAAATTTTGCTTTATTAAATTTATTAGTATCTTTTAAATAGCTTATATCTCCTCCCTGATTTTGTACCATTTCTACTAATTTTTTATATGCCAAACCATTATTTATATTTTCTAACATTTTATTTTTATTTTCTTGTATATCATTTCCTTTACCTGCCATTTTTATCATATAACTACCTAATTCTAATACTACTTTTTTTAAATCTTCTGGCATATTTCCTTTCAAAAAGTTAATTGCTTCAATTACTTCTAAAGAATTTCCTACTGCATATCCTAATGGTTCATTCATTGAAGTCAGTACACATTTAACTTCTCTATTGGCAAGTTTTCCTATTCTTATCATTTGATTAGCAAGTTTTTCTGCATCTTCTATATTTTTCATAAAAGCCCCTTTTCCTACTGTAACATCTATTACTATTTTATTTGCACCACTTGCTATCTTTTTACTCATTATACTTGAAGCTATTAATGGTATATTTTCAACACAGGCTATTGTATCTCTTAATTCATAGATTTTTTTATCTGCAGGAGCTAAATTAAGTGTTTGTCCTATCATACTAATTCCTATTTTTTCTACATTTTTAATAAATTCTTCTATTTCTATGTTTGTTTTATATCCTGGTATTGATTCCAATTTATCTACTGTTCCTCCAGTAAAGCCAAGTCCTCTTCCTGACATTTTAGCCACAGGTATTCCCATTGATGCAATTATTGGTAAAAGGATAATTGAAACTTTATCTCCAACTCCACCTGTACTGTGTTTATCTACCACATTTTCTCCAAATTTTGATAAATCTAATACATCTCCAGAATTAGCCATTGCTAATGTTAAATCTGTGATTTCTCTATCATTCATTCCATTTATATATATTGCCATTATTAATGCTGCTGCCTGATAATCTGTTATATTACCTTGAGTATATTCTTTTATAAAATATTCTATTTCTGATTTTTCTAATTCTTTTTTATCTCTTTTTTTTGAAATTATTTCTAATATATTCATAAATTTATTCTCCAATATTTATATTAACATTTGATTTTGCATCTTTTTCTGCTTCAAAGTAATCTTTTTCTTTAAAACCAAATAGATTGGCAATAATATTACTTGGAAACATGTATACTTTATTATTATAAATATTTACTTCTGCATTATAAATTCTTCGTGCTGCTTGTAATTGATTTTCCATTTTTTGCAAATTTTTTTGTAAATCTAAAAAATGTTCAGATGCTTGTAATTCTGGATATTTTTCTACATCCATTAGTATTTGATTACATTCACTATTTAATATTTCTCCATCTTTCAAGCTTTTTGTCTGAAAGTATTTTGTTCTTAATTCAGTAATACTTTCAAGAACTTCTTTTTCATGTATCATATATCCTTTTACACATTCTACTAAATTAGGTATTAATTCAAATCTTTGTGTTAAATATACATCTATTCCAGAATAAGCTTGTTCTACCTTATTACTAGCTTTTACTAATGAATTGTATAACCATAAAATATATAATACTAATATTATAAGTAAAATTATTATCATTTTTCTTTCCCCTTTTCTATAACTCTATTTCTTTTATATTTTTGATGATATTTTCTGTCAATTCTAATGTAAAGTTTATTATGTTATAATATTTTAATAATGTATCAAAATCTAATGCTTTTTTAAATACTTTTCCTTCAAATACGGATCCTGTATTAAATCTTATATATAATTTATCACATTTTATAGTTATTTCCGGTGTTATGTGATTTTTATTTTTAAAATCAATTAACATTTGCATTACATCTGCTGTTAATATTTGCATTGCCATTATTTTATTTGTTGCATAAACTGTAAATATTTTTTAAAATTCTGTAGAATCC
>CAKPPL010000067.1 GCA_934177555.1 uncultured Clostridia bacterium | reverse complement strand
TGATAATACCTTCTTTAGAAAGAATGGTTAAAGAAGGTGGAGAAGAAGGCAAAAAAGTAATGAATAGATATACAAAAATTATTACATTAATATTAGCTTTAGTAGAAGCTATTGGTATCTATTTATCTTATAGATCTTCAGGAGTATTCATTAACCCAGGTTGGCTAACAGGAATTTTAATTGTTGCATCATTAGTTGCTGGAACATCTTTATTAATGTGGTTAGGAGAACAAATCACAAGCAAAGGAATTGGAAATGGTATATCAATAGTAATATTTATTGGTATTATATCAGGACTACCATCAGCAGTAACAACAATTTGGAATTTAATTATGACATCATCAGGATTTAGCACAATAGGTTTAATAACTTCAATAGGAATAATAATAGGAGCACTTTTATTAGTTGCAGGAGTTGTATTTGTACAACAAGCAGAAAGAAGAGTTCCTGTACAATATTCTAAAAAAGTTGTAGGAAGAAAAATGGTTGGTGCACAAAGCACACATATTCCATTAAAATTAGCAATGGCTGGAGTTATGCCAGTAATATTTGCTTCATCATTTATGACATTCCCAGCAATGATTATATCAATGTTTGTAAAGGATGTTTCTAACTTGAGTGGTTTCTGGGGAGGAGTATATAAATTCTCTTTAGCAACTTCATCATCAAGTGTAGGATGGGGATATTCACTTGCTAATGCAATAGTATATTTATTATTAATAATTGGATTCACATTTTTCTATACATATGCTACATTTAATCCAGCAGAAGTATCAAATAATATTAAGAAAAATGGTGGATTCATTCCAGGAATAAGAGCTGGAAAACCAACAACAGATTATTTATCATCAATAATAACAAAATTAACAGTTTTTGGAGGATTATTCTTATCAATAATTGCTATATTACCAATGTTATTAAGATTTACAAGTTTAAATGTTTCTTTTGGTGGAACATCAATATTAATCGTTGTAGGTGTTGCATTAGAAACAGTACAACAATTAGAATCTCAATTAGTAATGAGACATTACAAAGGATTCTTAGAATAAAAAGAAAAGATAGTAATTTAATTATTACTATCTTCTTTTTTTGAATCTTTTTTATCTTCTGGTATAACTATATTTTTAGGATTTTTATCCTTGCTCTTAGGTTTTGCAGCATTTATATGGTCATACACAGGAGAAATATCTAAGTTTGATCCATTTCCCTTAATTACTTTAATTTCTTTTTTATCAGACATATAACAACACTTCCTTATCTTTTTAATCTTATAATAATTGCAATTCCTAATAAAATTAATATAATACCTATAACAATTAAACAAATACATAAAATATTAGTTAATTCTAAATCAAAATTGGAGGTACTTACAGCAGTAGAAAATGTTGATGTATTTTTGGTATTTTCTCCAGGAGTTGTATTATTAGATGTATCTGATTCTGATGTATTTACATTATTAGTTGAATTTAAGTTCATATCAACAGTAGCAAAAACACTATTAAAATTTAAAAATAAAATAAAAATTATTGACAATATAAAAGTTAATTTCATTAATTTTGACATTAGTATAAACCTCCTCATAATTATATAAATATAATATCAAACAAAAAAATAAAAGTCAATAAAATTAATGAAGAAATGATATTTTGAATCAAGACAAGGACTAATAATATATAAAGCATTAGAAAAAAATGTGAATAAAATAAATTAAGAAAATCATTGTAAAAAAGGATTTTTTTATTCATAAACTATTGTCAAGAATAATATTATAATATATAATATAACAAATTCTGAGGATATAACTATATTTTCAGTTACCTTTAATGAAAAGAGGTAGTATTATGAAAAAATTTTTATCAAATTACAAGTCAACAATTATTTTATTAGTTGCTATAATTGTTGGCGCAATCGTAGGAATTAT
This sequence comes from uncultured Clostridia bacterium, assembly GCA_934177555.1. Classification (GTDB taxonomy): domain Bacteria; phylum Bacillota; class Clostridia; order TANB77; family CAG-508; genus CAG-269. The sequence goes on along the minus strand of CAKPPL010000067.1, from coordinate 4,306 downwards.
ATTCCAAGAAAAAGCAACTATACTTAGTCCCTTAGGAGACATATTTTTAAATCTTTTATTAGTTATAATTGTTCCACTTATATTTTTAACAATAACAACATCAATTACCAAAATGAAAACCCCTAAACGTTTAGGAAAAATTGTGATAACAATAATATGTATATTTTTAGTAACATCAATTATAGCAGTACTAATTGGTTTTGCAAGTACATATTTTATAAAATTAGTAAATCCAGAAGATGGAGAGCAAATTAGGCAATCATTAGAAAATAGTACTGAAACAGAAAGTCAAGAAGATGACATGACAATAATGGATAGAACAGTAAATTTATTAACAGTAAACGATTTTAGTAAATTATTATCAAAAGATAATATAATAGCTATATTAGTATTTTCTATAATATGTGGATTAGCGATAAACATGACAGGAGAAAAAGCTAAACCAGTAAAAGAATTATTAATATCAGCTAATGAAATTGTTAATAATATTGTAAAAATAATAATGTATTATGCTCCAATAGGATTAGGGTGTTATACAGCAGCACTAATAGGAAGCTTTGGAAAGACTATTGTTGTTGGTTATTTAAAAACATTCGTAATGTATATAGTAATAGCTGTAGCATATTATTTTATAATTTATACCATATATGCATTTATTGCTGGAGGTAGAAAAGGAATAACATCATTCTGGAAAAATGTTTTACCATCTACATTAACAGCATTAGCAACATGTTCAAGTGCAGCATCAATTCCAGTTAATATTGAATGTAGTAAAAAAATGGGAGTACCAGATGATATTGCAGAAACAACAATACCATTAGGAACAAGTTTTCATAAAGATGGTTCTATAATAGGATCTGTATTTAAAATTATGTTTTTAGTTTGTTTATTTGGAACAAGTATAGCAACTGCAGGGGACATAGTTGGAGTGCTTGGAGTAGCATTATTAGCAAATTTATTAATAACAGCAGTACCAATAGGTGGTGGAACAATATCAGAGATGCTAATAATAAGTATGTTAGGATATCCAGTAGCAGCATTACCAATATTAACAATAATTGCTACAATAATAGATCCTCCTGCTACAATGCTTAATGTTGTAGGAGATACAGTTTCATCAATGATGGTTACAAGAATTGTTGATGGAAAAGATTGGAATAAATAATAATAAAATAAAAAATATATAATAAAAGATTTAAGAGCTAATTTAATTAGCTCTTTTTAAATGTAAAAAAATGGAATTGTTGACAAAAAAAACAAAAAATGTTATAATAATAAACAGGTTGCCAAAGGGCAAAAAAGAGATTTTATTTTAATGTATTAAAAAGAGAGAAAATAAAGATAATAAAAAGAACGGAAACATACATAATAATATAAAAAAATAAACGTGAGTGAAAAAGTCATGTTTATTAAAAAATGCAAATTGTAGAAAAATCTACAATTTATTATACGTAAAATGAAATTGAAAAATATAAAAAAGAAAGAGAAAGGAGAAAAAAGAAAATATGACAGACGAAAACACAATTACAGAAGGAGCAAACAAATTAAAAACTAAAAATAAAACAACAAAAGAACACAAAAATTATAGAAAAGAAGGAGAAACAGGAAGAAAAAGAACATACAGAAATCAAGAAGAAAAAGAGATTATAAAAGAAGAAAAAGAGATTAAACCAAGAAAGACAACAAATTCAAAGCCAAGAAAAAGTATATTCAAAAAAGCAAATATAAAAATAATTCCATTAGGTGGATTACATGAGATAGGAAAAAATATAACAGTATTCGAATATGAAGATGAAATAATAGTAGTAGATTGTGGTTTATCATTTCCAGAAGATGATATGTTAGGAATAGACTTAGTAATACCTGATATAACATATTTAATAAAAAATCAAGAAAAAATAAAAGGATTAGTAATAACTCATGGACATGAGGACCATATAGGAGGAATACCATATTTATTAAAACAAATAAATATACCAATATATGCAACAAGATTAGCAGCAGGACTAATAAGCAATAAATTAGAAGAACATAAATTATTAAGAAGTACAGAAATGCATATAGTAAATCAAGGAGATACGATAAAATTAGGAAAAAACTTCAGTGTAGAATTTATAAGAAGCTCACATAGTATACCAGATTCAGTAATGTTAGCAATAACAACACCAGCTGGAACAATATTACACACAGGAGACTTTAAAGTAGATTATACACCAATAGATGGACAATTAATGGACTTCAATAGAATAGCAGAATTAGGAAATCAAGGAATATTAGCTTTAATGGCAGATAGTACGAATGCAGAAAGAAAAGGTTTCACTATGTCAGAAAGTTCAGTTGGAGAAGTATTTGATAAATTATTTTTAAACTGTACTAAAAGAATAGTAGTAGCAACATTTGCATCAAATGTACACAGAATACAACAAATAGTAAATTCAGCTGTAAAATATGGTAGAAAAATTGCAGTATGTGGTAGAAGTATGATAAATATTATCACAACATCAATGGAATTAGGATATATAAAATGTCCACAAGACATATTTATAGATATTGATATGATAAACAATTACACAGATGAACAATTAGTAATAATTACAACAGGAAGCCAAGGAGAACCAATGTCAGCATTAACAAGGATGGCTGCAGGTGATCATAGAAAAGTAAAAATTACACCAAATGATTTAATAATAATATCAGCAACACCAATACCAGGAAATGAAAAATATGTATCAAAAGTAATAGATGATTTAATGCAATTAGGCGCAGAAGTAGTATATAGTGCATTAGCAGATATACATGTATCTGGACATGCTTGCCAAGAAGAACAAAAATTAATATTAGCATTGGCAAAACCAAAATATTTTATACCTGTACATGGTGAATATAGACAACTAAGAGCACATAGTGAAACAGCAATGTCAATGGGAATAGAAAAAGACAATATACTAATGTTAACAAATGGAAGAGTATTAGAATTAAATGAAAAAGAAGCTAAATTTAATGGTACAGTACCAAGTGGAAGAGTATTAGTCGATGGACTTGGTGTTGGAGATGTAGGAAATATCGTTTTAAGAGATAGACAACATTTAGCACAAGATGGTTTAATAATAATAGTATTAACAATGGATTCACAAACAGGAGAAGTAGTAGCAGGACCAGATGTAATATCAAGAGGATTTGTATATGTAAGAGAATCTGAAAATCTAATGGATGATGTAAAAAGTGTTGTAAGACATGAAATTTCACTTTGTGAGCAAAGAGGAGTACGTGATTGGTCAACAATAAAATCATCAGTAAAAGAAAATTTAAGAGATTATTTATTTATAAAGACAAAAAGAAACCCAATGATAATACCAATTATCATGGAAGTTTAATTTTGGGAAAAGGAGTAAAACATGGACTATAAAGATTTAGCAAATTTAATCTTTCCAGATGCGAAAGATATATCATATTATGAAGAGAAATATCCAGAAAGAAACTTACCAGAAGGAGCAGTAGTAACAAGATTTGCACCAAGCCCAACAGGTTTTGTTCATATAGGAGGACTATATCAAGCATTAGTCGCAAGAACAATAGCTAAAAAAACAGGAGGAGTATTTTTTCTAAGAGTAGAAGATACAGACCAAAAAAGAGAAATAGAAAATGGAATTACAGGAATAGTAAATTCATTAAAAGACTTTGATATGGCACCAGATGAAGGAATGACAACAGAAACAGAAGAAATAGGAGAATATGGACCATATAAACAAAGTTTAAGAAAAGAAATATATCAAGCATATGCAAAATATTTAATAGCACAAGGAAAAGCATATCCATGTTTTTGCACACCAGAAGAGGGAGACGAAATAAGAAAAAAACAAGAAGAAGCAAAAATTAGACCAGGATATTATGGAGTATGGGCAAAATGTAGAAATATAACAGTAGAAGAAGCAATTCAAAAAATAAAAAATGGAGAAAAATATATTATAAGATTTAAATCACCAGGAAGAGAAGACAGAAAAATAAAACATAAAGATGTTATAAAAGGTAATGTAGATTTTCCTGAAAATGATTTAGATATAGTAATAATAAAGGCAGATGGATTACCAACATATCATTTTGCACATGCAGTAGATGATCATCTAATGAGAACAACACATGTAATAAGAAGTGATGAATGGTTATCATCAGTACCACTACATTTACAATTATTCCATGAATTAGGATTTAAAGCTCCAAAATATGCACATATATCACCAATAATGAAAAATGAAAATGGAAATAAACGTAAATTAAGTAAAAGAAAAGATCCAGAAGCAGCAGTTTC
>CAKPPL010000066.1 GCA_934177555.1 uncultured Clostridia bacterium | reverse complement strand
CTCTGTTTCTGCTCCACTATTACTTGTTCTTCTTGAACCTATAGCATCAATTTCATCTATAAATACTATACAAGGTGATAATTTTCTTGCTTTTTCAAATAATTTTCTAACTCTTGAAGCTCCTAAACCTGCAAACATTTCTATAAATTCTGATCCACTCATTGATATAAATGGAACATCTGCTTCTCCTGCTATTGCTTTTGCTATTAATGTTTTTCCTGTTCCTGGTTTACCATATAATAAAACTCCTTTTGGAATTTTAGCACCCATTTCTGTGAATTTTTTTGGTCTTTTTAAAAACTCTACAATTTCTTTTAATTCTTCTTTTTCTTCGTCTAATCCTGCAATATCTTCAAATGTAATTTTTGTTTTTCTCTCTGTGTCATCATAAACTTCACCTTTTTCTCCTAGTCCTTGCATTTTAAATATCATTATAAATAATGCAAGCATTATGGCTGTTGGTAAAAATGATATTATATATGATGGTAATTGAGCCCATATTGTTGGATTTTTAGTTTCAAGTTTTATATTGTAATCCTCTAAAACTTTTTGTTGTACTAATTCTGTGAATACTTGAGTACTTGGAATTATAGCCTTTTTTTCTTTTTCAATATTTTTCATCTTTACTTTTAATGTTGTACTTCCTGTTGTCATTTCAATTTTTTCTACATTTCCTTCTTGTATTTCATGAATTAAATCTGTATATGTTAATGTATTTTCATCCATTTCATTTTTGTTTTTATTTAGCATTAAAGCCATAGCAACAGTAATTACTATTATTAATAAAATTAAAATTGCTTCTAGTACTAATTTTGCTTTTTTGTTAGATTTGTTTTGGTTGTCTTTTTTCATTTTCTCTTCTTTCCTTTCTGAAACAATCAGTTTTATGCTTCTGAAGCATCTGGTTCTTCTCCTTTATCATCCTCTTTTTCTCTTTTGTCTTTTTTCTTATTTTCTTTTTTTGGTTGTTCTTCTTTTCTTTCTTGTTCTTTTATTTCTTCTCTAACTTTTTTCTGTTCTTCTTTTATTTTACTAACTTCTTCTTGTTTTTTTACAATATCATCTTTTAGTATAAATATTGTTGCAGCTAAATATATATATGCTATTGTCATATATGCAACTTGGAAATATGATATTGTAAATTTTGTAAAATAATTTATTATTACATATATTATATTTAATAAAACTGGTAATGTTAGAGAATATACTGCCATATTGTATAAAGCTACAAATCTTATTCTTACTCTTGCTGTAATTGCTGTAATCCATCCTAATATTGCTAATTCTATTGTATTTAATAAAGCTACTAATATATTTGCAATAATTAAATAAACTGTTAATGACATTCCATATCTCATATAATAATTATTCATTTTTGCACTTGTCATATATTCTATTAATTGTGTTTTATTAAATGTTTTTATATTTTCTTGTGTATAATTTTTTATGAAATCATCATATGTATATGGTGCTTCTGTAACTTCATCATTTTCTGTTTTGCTTCTCAATACTATTTGATTTTTGAAAAAATAAATATTTGTTCCTACTATATCATTTTCTGTTTTTGATTCTGTTTTTTCTTCATCTGTTTTTGCAGATGTATCTATAATAATTTTATCTATACCATTATATTTAATATCTGATATTATAATTGGTTCAGTGTTTTCTGTTGATATTTCTCCATTTTCATATGTAAACTCTGGTATATTTTCATTTATATATGATGCTAAATTATTTACTAATTTATTCATTTCTATTACAGAACCTATAACTATAAATACTGATACTATAGCAATAATTATTGTCAAATATTTTATAGCCTCTTTTAACCCTTCTGCAGCCATTTCTGGATATTTTTCAAATTTGAATATTGAATAATACATTTTTTTAAAGATATTATTTTTTGATATTTTATTTTCTTCCACTTTATTCATTCCTTTCAACCTTTAAATATATTCTCTTCTTATGTTACTATTTACTAACAGTGGATTTATTTCAAATACTGCTTCATCATTTATTTTTATGTCTTTTCCTGTAATGTCAACAGTAACATGAAACATTCCAATTCTGCCTAATATTTTGCATTTTTCCCCATTTATTTTTACATACAAATCTTGTTTTTTAAAGCAATCTTTTATGTCTCTTACTACATATCTTATTTTATCAATTCTTCTAAACATGTCCCTATCTACTTTTACATTTACTCCATCTGCATATCCACATGGGATTATTGCTACTTTAGTTTCTTTTGTTGTTGTATATGAATTTGAATATCCTATATTATAACCTTTTGGTAATGTTTTTATTTCTGCTACATTTGATGTTAAATATCCAATTTTCTTTAGCCCATATACATTTGGCATTGATAGTCTTCCTAAAAAGGCTGATCCAATTCTTACTGCATTTAGATGCATATTTTTAAATCTTAAAAATGCTGATGAATTACATATATGTAACATTCCTGGATTTATTTCATTCATTTTTAATACTTCTATACATTTTATAAATCTATCAAATTGTTGCTTTACTTCTTTTCCTTTTCCATAAAATGCTAATGAAAAGTGTGAAAATGTACCTTCTATTTTTATTTTTTTCCAGCTCTTTATTTCTTCAACTATTTGCTCTCTATTGCTATATATAAATCCATATCTTCCAAATCCTGTGTCAATTTTTAAATGTGCCCTTACACTTTCTTTTTGTAGCTTATTTGCAATTTCTTCAACAGCTTGTCCTGCTTCTTTTGAACCTATTGTTAAAATAATATCATTTTTTATTAGTTTTTCTATATCTTCTTTTATTGCTGTTGATGACATCATTAATATATCTTTTTTTATACCATTTTCTCTTAGTTTTATAGCTTCTTCTATTGTTGCTACTGCAAAAAAGTCAATTCCATTATCAATCAAAAAATTTGTATATTCTACTAATCCTAATCCATATCCATTTCCTTTTACCACTGCTATTAGTTTAACTTTATTGCCATTATCATCTTTTTCTCTATTGTTTAATATACCTTTGATTAGTTTGATATTGTCTTTTAATGATTTTTTCTCTATTGCTAGTGCTTTCATTTGCTCATTCCTTTCTATGACTTCTTTGCTTCTCTTATTTTATTTTTTGAATTTTGTTTTTATTGCTCTTAAATTTCTGAATGTTTTTTCAGAAAATTTGTATATTGCATATGTTAATGGCTTAAACGGAATATATACTTCTCCTATAAATTCTGTAAATGTTGCTCCAAAACCTTTTTTAAATCTATATAGTCCATATTGTGGATGATTTTCATCTACTACTCCAGATACACCTCTAAAGTCATATATATCATCTTTTCTAGCTATTGCAATTTTTATCATTTCCCATTGTAATAAATAATTTGGCATTAGATTTCTATGTGCATTACTACTTGCTCCATATAAATACCATGTTTTGTTTCCATACATTATTGGTATTACTCCTGATATAGGTTTACCCTCATAATATGCCATTAATAATTTCATATGCTCTGGTGCCATTTCATCATACATTTTTTCAAAATATGATAGTGGTCTTATTATAAAACCATCTCTTGCTCCTGTTTCTACCATTATTTTGTGGAAATCTTTTAAATCTTCTCTTGTTCCTTCTCTTACTTCTACTCCTTTTTTAGTTGCTAGTCTTACATTATATCTTGTTTTTGAATGAAATCCTGCAAAAATTTCTTCTTCTGTTTTTCCTTTTATATCTAACCTAAATACATATCTTGGTTGTATTTCTTCTCTGAAGTTTTTTGCATCATCTTTTATACTATACCCTAAATTTGTTACTATTTTTCTAAACTCTTCATCTTTGCTTTCTATGTCTGGTTCTGCTTTATATACTATTGCCTTGTATTTTTTTGCTAGTTCTTTTATTCCATCTGTTAATTGCTTCATTACTTCAATATCGTGTATATCACATATTGGCCCTCTTGATGAATACATTATATTCCCAAATATAGGTATTTTTCTTATTAAAACACTTACTGCTCCTATAATTTTTCCGTTTTCGTCTTCTGCTAATATTATTTCATTTATCCAATTTGATTTTACTTTTGCCCATTCTGGTGATTGTTGAAAATTACATCTTTCATGTTGCTCTAAAAATTCTTTATATTCTTGCTTTTCTTTTTCATCTGTTACGATTTTCATTTTTTTCATTCCCTTCTGCATTTTGTCTTTTTTATTATTTGCTTTTTGTCATTATTTTACACTAAATATACAAATTTTACAATAGTTTTTTGCTTTCTTTGAAATAAAGTTAAACGAAAAAATAGATAGAATTTTCATCTATCTACTTTTATTCAAAATATTCACTTTCTTCTTGTAATCCTTCAAAATTGTTTTGTCTTAATATCTCATATGCTATTATACATACAGAGTTTGAAAGATTTAAAGATCTAAGTACAGGTCTCATAGGAATTCTTATTGTCTTGTTTATATATTTTTGCAATATATCTTCTGGAAGTCCTTTTGTTTCTTTTCCAAATAATACAAAGACTTCTTCATTTTTATATTTACTGTAGTCTACATCTGTATAACAGTGTTGTGCTTTTGTTGTTGCAAAAAACATGTTATTTTCTTCTGGTTTGTATTTTTCTAAAAATTTGCTGAATGATTCATGTTCTTCTATTTCTAGCTTATCCCAATAGTCTAATCCTGCTCTTTTTAGATATTTGTCATTTATACTAAATCCTAGTGGATATACTAAATGTAATTTTGCTCCAATTATTGCACATGTTCTTGCTATATTTCCTGTATTTTGTGGTATTTCTGGTTCTACCATTACTATATTTATTTTCATTTTTATCCCTCTTTAATATTGTGCTATATGATGTGGTGTTCCATTTTCATCTGATGCTGTTGAGCTTTTTTCTATTTGTGTACTAGATTTTAATGTTACTACAGGACGTAAGAAACAATTGCCAGTCGTTTCCGTATTATCTTTTGAAGTAAAAATAGTCCATCCACCAATAGCAGTATCAGCTGAATTCAAGCCAAATAAAGCATAGATATCATCACAAAGAACATAACGTGAAGCTACCCAATATTTTAAATTTTTTGCTAATACATTTGAACCATTTCCAAAATTTGTTTCTTTTATTAATGCATTCCAATATGTTTGGGTTACTGTCAAATTTCCTCTTTTTTTATCACTTGTATTTTCTGTCACTCCATTTTTGTATCCATTTTCATTTATATAAGTCTGACTTACTCCTAATTTACCTTTTCCTACTGTATTTGAACCTATTCCTGCTCCTTTTTCATATTGATATAAATATGGAAAATTTTTGTGAATATTTTTATATGTCATTGAATTATTATATTGTATATTACTATCATTCTGTATATAGTCATCTCTCACACTTGTTTGTCCTGCTTGTTCTAACCAATATTCAAAGTCTTCTATATTTACACTTCTTGCCTCTATTCCACTCCTACTATATAATGTTTTACATATATCATTTATTACATATACTCCATTATTATATCCTAGTGCACCATTCAAATATATATTTTTGCTTGTTGGTGTTCCTATTATATCCATACTTCCATCTTCATTTATTTTTAGTACTTGCCATTTTAATGTATCTCTTCTAATATCTGCTGAGTTGCTACTACTTCCTGTTATCGTTGATGCTAGTTTATCTTTTGAGTATGTTGTTTGTGCTGTATCGTCTGGACTATAATCTATATAATCTCCTACATTTATGCCAATTTCTTCATCATCAGATTGTACATTTTTTATCAAAGTTTCAATACTTACATCATCAGTACTTCTTGAACTAGATTTACTAGACTTAAATTCCACTTTTACAGAAACCTTTTTTACAAGGTTATCTCCATAAGGGTCTGTTACAACTACTTTTGTAGTATATCCTTCTTTAGTACTCACTTTTCCAGCAAGTGGAGCATAATTTTCAAGCGCAACCCCTTCTATATTTGTAGAAGTCAATTCATCAAATTCTTGAACTTTCATCTCTTCAATTACAGCAACAGCTAAATTTGTTGCTATTGATTTTCTTTCAATTCTTTTTGATGTTACTGCAATATTATAAAACATTCCTGATATTAAAGATACAAATATCATTAATATTACAATAGCTATTGCAACATCAGTTCCTGTTACACCTTTATTATCTTTTAAATTCATCTAAATTACTACTCCTTATTTGTAATTTCTTCTAAATCAAGAAGTTCTTGCCATCTAGAATCGACCTCTTTTTGGAATTCTTCTATCATCCATTCATTTCCAGGTTTAAACATATGTTTAAAACGTTTTTGTGGACGTAAAAATTCTTCAA
>CAKPPL010000065.1 GCA_934177555.1 uncultured Clostridia bacterium | reverse complement strand
GGTAAATATTCTCCACTATTTATTACTTTTTGTCTTTCTTCATTTGATATTCTATCTCCTGCTGCTATTTCTTTATCAAATGCTTCAAGTGTTAAACCTGCTCCATGTGCTTTAGCTAATGCTATTCCATATTCTTCAACATTATAGCTTGAACTTCCTTTTATTTTTGTGATTTTTTGTGTTGATCCTGCGATTGATGATATTAATTGTCCCCAATATATATCTTGATATCCACTTCCTGTAATTGTGCAATTATTTTTCTTTGCTAATTCATCAATTCTATTTGTTAATGTTGGATTTGAATTTTCTGGATAAAATGCTTCTTCACATGTTGTTATTGCATTTAGTCCAAGTTCTGCACATAACATTAATGGATTTTCTAAATCTTTTATTAAACTCATTGTTGTTACTATTACTATGTCTGGTCTTGTTTCTTCTAACATCTCTCTTGCATTTTCTGCACTTACTACTTTTACGCCCTTTTCTTCTGTTCCTAATATTTCTCCAATATCTTTTCCAATTACATTTGGATTGATGTCTATTGCTCCTACTATTTCTCCACCTTTTTCATATACATATCTCATTGTATATACACTCATTTTGCCTACTCCATATTGTACAACTTTTACTTTTCTTTCCATTGAAAGACCTCCTTTTCTGCCCAATGGCTTGCAAAATTTTTTCTTTAGACAATTTTTTTCTTCTTGCTTTTTTTATTTTATCACATTATTTCCATTTTTCAAGTTTTTAGACTATTTTTTGTAAATTATCTTATTGTTTTATAACAAAAAAAATTTAATAATGTATGTTTACACTACTAAATTTTTTATGGCTTTTCAAAAAAAATCTTTGTGAATGTTTCTACATCTAATTGAAAGATTTCTTTTATTTTATCTATTTGATTTATATAAAATTCTTCTTTTCCTTCTAATTTTCTTTTTAATTCTTCTGATGTTATATTTAAACTTTTAGCTAATTCTTCTTTTTCTATATTTTTTTGTATCATTAATTTTTGTATTCTATGCCCTATAATTTCAGGTTCCATATCTTCTCCTTTACGTTTCTTTATAAGAAACATAATACAATATTTTTCATTGTTTGTCAATGCATTTTTTACATATTTTTACTTTTGCTATTTTTATTATATTTACTTTTTTATTTTTTAATGTTATAATGTTTTATATATTATCTTAAAGGAGGTTATGTATTGAAATACGTTTTTCACCAAAGATTTTCAGAACTTGTCAATGAGTCAAATTTAACATTTGAACAAATTGCACACGAATTAGGTTTAAAATCAAAAGGTACTATTTCAAAATATGCAAGTGGACAAATTCAAAATATTGGACCTGTTATGATTGATAAAATTGCTAATCTTTTTGATGTTTCTCCTATTTGGTTATTAGGTTATACTGACAATAGACATTATAAAATAAAAAAGAACTAGTCTTATTATATAATATAATATTCTAATTCTTTTTATTTTTATATGAAAACCTAATTTTCTTTTATAAAATTATTTTTTTGGCAGCTTCTACTAATCCAACGAATAAAGGTGCTGGTCTATTTGGTCTTGATTTTAATTCAGGATGGAATTGTCCTGCAATAAAATATGGATGATTTTTGCATTCTACTATTTCTACTAATTTTCCATCTGGTGATGTTCCTGAGCATATTAATCCTGCGTCTTCTAATTGTTTTTTATACTGATTATTATATTCATATCTATGTCTATGTCTTTCTGATATTTGTTCTTTTCCATATAATTTTTGTGCAAGTGTATTTTCTTTTAAAATACATGGATATGCTCCAAGTCTCATTGTTCCACCTTTTTTATCCACTCCAATTTGACTGTCCATTATATGAATAACTGGATTTTCTGTATCTTCACTAAATTCTGCTGAATTTGCATCTTTTAGTCCTAATACGTTTCTTGCAAATTCTACAACAGCCATTTGCATTCCTAAACATATTCCTAAAAATGGTATATTATTTTCTCTTGCATATTTTATTGTTTCTATTTTTCCTTCAATTCCTCTATTTCCAAATCCACCTGGAACTATTATTCCTTGTAAACAACTTAATTTTTGTGGAGCTGTTTCCTGATTTATTGTTTCACTATCTATTAATTTTATATTTACTTTTACATGGTTGGCAAAACCTGCATGATGTAAACTTTCTATTACTGATAAATATGAATCTTCTAGTTTTATATATTTTCCAACTATTGCTATATTTACTGCTTCTTCTCCTATATTTCTAACATTATCTATCATCTTTTGCCATTCTGTATTATCTGGAACATATTTATCTAATTTCATATGATTACATACTTCTCTTGCTAATCCTTCTTCTTCAAGCATTAATGGTACTGCATATAAATTATCTGCTGTTTTATTTTGAATTACACTACTTTTTCTCACATTACAAAATAATGCTAATTTTTCTCTTATTGTGTCTGGTATATCTTGTTCTGTTCTACAAACTAAAATATCTGGTTGTATTCCTAAACTTTGTAATTCTTTTACTGAGTGTTGTGTTGGTTTTGATTTTATTTCATTTGAACCAAATATGTATGGTAATAATGTTACATGTATATAAATTACATCTTCTGGATTTTTTTCTAATCCTACTTGACGAATTGCTTCTATTATTGATAATCCTTCTATATCACCTACAGTACCACCTACTTCTGTTATAACTATGTCTGTATCTGTATTTTCAAAACTATATATTTTCTCTTTTATTTCATTTGTAATATGTGGTATTACTTGTACTGTTTTTCCTAAATAGTCTCCTCTTCTTTCTTTTTCAATTACATTTGAATATACTTTTCCCATTGTTACACTAGAATTTTGTGTTAAATTTTCATCTATAAATCTTTCATAATGTCCTAAATCTAAGTCTGTCTCTGCTCCATCATCTGTTACAAATACTTCTCCATGTTCATATGGACTCATTGTTCCAGGGTCAACATTTATGTATGGATCAAATTTTTGTATTGTTACTTTATATCCTCTATTTTTTAATAATCTTCCTAATGATGCTGCTGTTATTCCTTTTCCTAATCCAGATACTACTCCTCCTGTTACAAATACATATTTTGTGTTCATTATTACTTTCCTCCTTTTAGTTTCATCTTTTCTTGCATTTTATCATATATTATAATTTTTTTCAATATTTTAAGCTTAAAGTAAAAATAGAGTTCCTTATTATAAGGAACCCTATTTAACTGTTACCGATGATATATTGTATTTCCAATTTCTTTTGTTGAAACTTCTTCACCATTATCTAAACATATCATCAAATCATAAACACTATTTACATGATATCCTGTTATTCCTTTAACAGTCCTTTCTACCATGGTATTATCTATTTTTTGATATACATGTTCTAATGGTTTGGGGATTTTTTTTGCTGCTTCATATGCTTCATCATGTGTGTCAAAAATTAACCGTCCATAATCTTTGAAACTATATGTTTGACACGTATCTCCATATAAAACAGCTGCAAATATTTCTTTTTCTAGATCTACTTTGTAGATTTTTGCATATGCTTCAAATGCTTGCATTCCAAGATTAGAAGCCCAGTAGTCAACAACATATATTTCATCTCCTTCATGAAACATTCGTTTTTCCATAACAGTCTCCTAAAAAATAGTACATTTATTATAGTTCGCTGTACTCACGAATAATATTTATATTATAGCATACATTTACATAAATATCAAACTTTTAAATTTCGGCTAGATTAGAAGTTCTTTACCAAGAACCTCCTCCACCTCCTCCAGAGCCCCCTCCAGATGATCCACCACCACTTGAGCCTTCTCCACTACTAGAAGATGGACTAGAAGACATTGCACTTGTAGCTGAACTCATTGTTTCATTCATAAATATTCCAAAAGTATGCATATCAAAATCATTCTCTGAATCATACCAATTAGGAGCTTGAAGTGCTATAGTTTCAAATTGTTTAACCCATACATCTGACACACCTAAAGCATAAGTATATGGTAATATGTTATAAAAGTATTCTGGATTTTGTTCCACCAAACTTTCTAACTGAGGTTTTTCAGCTGTTTCTAAAAATCTTTTAAACCCTCTCAATTTTCCTAATATTTCATTTCCATATGGGGTTCTCTTAGGCATAATCTTTACAAATACTAAAATTGCAGACATACATATTACTCCTATAATATACATTAGAAAATACATCATATTTTGTGTTAAACTTGGTAATACCATTATTGCCCATGGTATACCTCCAAACATTCCACTCCAAATTATTGCAACTATTTTAGGCATATCTATAAGTTTTATAAAAGAACTTATTAAAATTGTAAAACCAATTCCTGGAAATACTAAAGCAAATAATATTATCTCTGCTCCAAATTCACCATATTCTAATACAGGCTTTACTGTAATTAAAATAAATATTGATATAATCATCATTACAAGCCATTTTATTTTTTTACTTGCAGATGATTCGAAAATTTTATTTTTGTTTTCTTTACTATTTAATTTACTTTTTATATCATTTAAAGTTGTATAAAAACTATCATATAAATCAAATGCTGTCACAGATGTTTTTTTAGAATTAATATTATATTTATTTTCAAATAATCCATCGAAAAATATTTTTTCATTTTCATTATTTCCATCATATTCTTTTATTTTGGTAATTTTAAATCCTTTTGATTTTTTAAATATTCCTTCTTCTTCTGTTTCTTCAATTTTTAAATATCCTTTATTTGCTAAATATATAAGTAATGAAATTACTGCCTGCGTTTCAGCAGAACCTTTATATAGAAATCCAACTTCAGCTGAATTGTATCCTTCTGGTGGATAAAATTCTACGGTTTCTATAACCTCATTATCTCTTCCATATTTAGCCCATAATCTGTATGAAATCAATACACATAATAAAGAAAATATTATAACAACTATAGTATACATATCTATATTACTACTAGCATTTATGAAATATCCCTCTGGCAATGTAAGTCTAATTGTTAGTGCTTGACCTTCTCTCAAAGTATTATTTAACATTCCTGTTATTGTATTTCCATCAACTGTATAAAAAACATTTGAATTATCTGTTGATCCATTATAACCACTTGAAAAACCTAATAAAGTTTTATCAAATGACTTTGGCATTGTAATTTTAAATGTCACATTACTTATGTCTGCATCCCATTCATTTCCTATTAAATTATAATATAATTCATCTGCATTTTTTAATGGATCTTTTCCTATATTATATGTATATTTTATAGTATATGAGTGTATTCCTGTTAGTGTTTGATTACTACTACCGATTTTTATAACTTTATACCCATTTTCTTTTGATGTTGTATAATTTTCACTAACACTTATATTAGTTATTATTGCTCTATTATTTGATGTTGTTCCATCTAATCTTTTGACATTATTTTTTAGTGGAATTTTTCTAAATATTCCGTGTTTAGCTGTACTAAAATTTGTAATTATATTTTCTGTAATGTCAAAAGTATTATCTTCATTTACTACCATATCTATATCATAATTTTCTATTGTATAATCTCCTAAAGATGATATTGCAAAAGAATTATTAGGAACTATTATAATTGCTAATAAAATTAAAGCAAAAATATATTTCAAATAATGTTTTTTCACTTTTATTCCCCCTTTTAAATTAATATTATATTAGCATATTAAATATTTTTTTACAATATAAATTTTTTTTATTTTGTACTTAACTTTTGATAATGTCATAGTAAAATTAATATTTGATTGTGTCATAATAAAAATATCTTATACTTCTCTTTACAAAATGCTTACAGATTTTGGTATTAAATCAAAGAAAAAACACAAAAATTAACAATTTACAAGTGAAAACAAAACCAACAATACAATTCAAGACAGATTAGTAACAGATTTCAAGTTAAAAAAAATAAAAACAATTAATGAAGCAAATGAATTTTTAAAGAAATATATAATAAAAAATTTTCTGTTAAAGCAGAAAGTGAAGAAAATTATTTGGAACCAGTACAAAGCTATATTGATTTGGATTTATTATTGTTAAGAAAATTAACAAGAAAAATAGATAGTTCTAGAGGTTTTACAATTAAAAATATGAAGTTTCAGATATTAAACAATAACATAATGCCCAAAAACAAAGTTAACATTTATATAAACAAAAAAATCAACCAGATTTATTTTCTGATTGATTTTTGTATCTATCTGTTTTATTAGTTCGAACAGATACGTCATTGGTGCAGATGGCCGGAATCGAACCGGCACGCCTTATTCAGGCGCAGGATTTTAAGTCCTGTGCGTCTACCAGTTCC
>CAKPPL010000064.1 GCA_934177555.1 uncultured Clostridia bacterium | reverse complement strand
CAGTATTACTTATATTATATTTTGTTATTGCATCTACTAATTCTTGTTTTGCATTTTCATATTTCTTTTTCACATATTGATTTTTAGAGTCTTTTTCTAAATCTTCTACTGCTTCCATTAAATCATATGCTTCTTCAACTATATTTCCCATCTTTAAAAGTGTAGAATTATAATCTTTCATCTCTGTATATCTGTCTCCAGGTATAGCCTTTTGTAATCCATTATCTGTTTTTGCCATTGCATCCATTATATTGTCATTCTCTGATAATCTTACAGCATATATATTTACATTATCTTTAATTTCATAATATTTTGCATCTTGATTTAAATCTTTTTCTGTATTATTAGGAGTTTGTCCATGTGTAACTATGACTCCATTTTCAAGTTGATATACATAATCATGTGGTGTTTTTATTATTTTTATATCTGCTGTTGTTAAATTATCATTTCCTGTTTCTTTTGCATATTCTTCTATATAAAAATTTTTCAAATATGCACTAACTTGTTCTTGTGTTTTTAATTCTGATATTTCTGTTTCTAGTTTTTCTTGAGCTGTATCTTTTACTTGTAAACTTTTTCTAAATCCATCATCTTTTGTTGTAGTTGTTTGATCAGACTCTGTTTCTTGTTCTATTGTTTTTACATTTTCTCCACTTACAAGTCCTTTAACTGTATATCCTGCACCAAATCCCAATATTCCAACAGATGCTATTACTGCAGTCTTTACTTTAGCTCTTTTAGCAACTCTTTCCATAATTTTTCTTTTTTCTGCTCTTGATAACTCTCTATTTAATTTATTTTCTCTTCTTTGTATTTCTTTTTCAGCTGATTTTCTAGTTAATTTTATAAATATTCCTCTATTTTTTTTTCTTTTTTCGTCTCCCATATAATTTCCTCCCTATAAATTATCTTACAACATTTTAAATTAATTGTCAAATTTGCTTTAATTTGAATTCTAATCCTGTATTTCTTTTTTTACTATCTACATTATTTATCATATAATCTATTACTCTATCATTTCCAATTACTATTAACAATTTTTTGGCTCTTGTTATTCCTGTATACAATAAATTCCTAGTTAATAACATTGGTGCTACTTGAGGAATTATCATAATAACAACATCAAATTCACTTCCTTGTGCCTTGTGAATAGTTATTGCATAACTATGTTCTATTTGTTCTAATTCATTGTATTCATACCAACATACTTTATCATCATCAAATTTAACTCTAATATTTTTTTCTTTTTCATTTATATTTGTTATTGTTCCTGTTTCTCCATTAAATAAACCATTTCCAACTTCTAATTTATCATTAAGTTTTTTCTCCCAATACATATCATAATTATTTTTTATTTGCATTACTCTATCACCAATTCTAAATATTGCTCCCAAACTATTTTTTTCTGTTTCTCCTTCTCTTGGTGGATTTAATTCCTGTTGTAATGCTTTATTAAGTTCTTTTGTTCCTAATAAACCTTTTTTGGTTGGAGTTAATACTTGTATACTCTCAAAAAAATCATAGTCTCCAAATTTTTTTAATCTGCCATTACATAATGATAATACTTGTTGCAAAACTTTTTCTTGATTATTTTCCTTTATGAAAAAGAAATCTTGCTTTGCATCTCTTTCTAGTTCTTCATCATTCTGAGATATAAATTTTTTTCCATTATTAACTCTATGTGCATTTACTACTATTTTACTTTTCGCAGCTTGTCTAAATATTTTATCTAAATGTACTGCTACTATTTTTTTTGAATTTATTAAATCTTTTAATACACTACCAGGTCCTACTGATGGTAATTGATCACTATCTCCTACTAATATTAGTTTTGTACCTTGATATATACAACCTAATAAATAACTCATTATAAACATGTCTACCATTGATACTTCATCTACTATTATTATGTCTGCATCTATTGGTGAACCTTGATATTCTGACTCTTTGTTAAATAAACTCTCTTCATCAACCTTTCCTATTTCTAATAATCTATGTAATGTACTTGCTTCTTCTCCTGTTGTTTCTGTCATTCTTTTAGCTGCTCTTCCAGTTGGAGCACATAAAACTATTTTGTATTTTTTTTGATTATATATTTCTATTATGCTTTTTATTATTGTTGTTTTTCCTGTTCCTGGTCCACCAGTTATTATTGTTACATTATTTTCATTTATCTCTTTAATTGCTTCTTTTTGCTTTTCTGATAATATTATATCTGTTTTTTCTTCAATAATTTTTAATTCTTTTTCTATATTTACTACTTTTTTTGTATTTTTGGCTTTATTTAATTTCACTATTTTTTCTGCTATTTGTTTTTCAGCATTATAAAAAGAATATAAATATATCCATTCTATTCCATCTCTATCTTCAATTACAATTTCATTATTTACTTTTAAATTTATTATTCCTTCTTCTATTACTTCTTTGTTTACTCCTAATAATTGTTTTACATATTCTATTAGATTTTCTTTTTGAGTACAGCAATGACCATTATAAGTAATTTTTATTAATGCATATTTAATTCCACTCTTAATTCTTTTATTGTTTTGCATTTCCATTCCAAGTTTCATTGCCATTTCATCTATTTGTTTAAAATCTACATTTCTTGATATATCTATTAATATATATGGATTTGCTTCTATTTCTTCTATTGCATTTACTCCAAGTAAATTATATACTTTTTTAGCACTTTCAGCTCCTAATCCAAATTTTTCTAAAAACCCTACTATTTGCCACAATTCCCAATTTTCTATAAAACTTTTTGATATTTCTAATGCTTTTTGTTTATTTATTCCTTTTATTACTTCTAATTCTTCTGGCTCATATTTTATAATATGTATTGTTTCCTCACCAAATCTATCTATTATTTTTTTGGCAATTACAGGTCCTACACCTTTTATTTTTCCATTTGCTAAATATGATTCTAATGCTCCTAATGTTTGAGGCATTAATTTTTCAAATGTTTCTACTTTGAATTGTTCACCATAGTCTTTGTGTTCAACAAAATTTCCTATTACTTTTAAAGTATCTCCTTTTACTATAAATGGCATATATCCTACAATAGTTATTTGTTCTTCTTCAGTTTCTAATATTCCTACTAAATAACTATTTACTTCATTTTGATATATTATTTCTGCTAATACTCCTTCTCTTTCTTCCACTTTTGTCCTCTTTTCTTTATTTGATATTTATTGTATCACATAAGGATAAAAAAATATATATTATTTTTCATTTATTTCATCAATATTATCAATAATTTCTTTACATTCTTTCCAATTTGTAACTTTCACACATTCATAGTCAAGTGACATTTTATTTACTATGTCTTTTGTTTTATCTGTTGAATGTAAATCTGAAACTATAATATCTTTTACATAGTCTTCTTTACCATATAATAATTTGAATAAACTTGAACGTAAAAATCCTTCTATAATTTCTTCTTGATTTTTCACTGCTATAATTATATAGATACCATCTGCTTTCATATTTGTATATGTAAACATATATATTATTTGCTTTATTAATTCAAATAATCCATAAAGAGCAAGTGTCCAAAGTACTGAATTTATTATAAAATTCTCCATACTCTTTTCCTCCTTATGGATATTATATGTTATTATTCTTTATTTTGTTATTTACAAAATCTATGCTTTCCTATTGTTACTGTCATTGGTCTAGACCAAATCCATTTATTTGTAGCCGTACTAGGATTAAAGTAATATATTGCTCCATATGATGGATCCCAACCATTTAGTGCATCTTGTGCAGCCTTTTTTGAAGTACTATCTGGTGTTAAATTTATTTGCCCATCTGATACGGCATCAAATGCACCATTTTGGTATATAACACCTGCTATTGTATTTGGAAATTTACTACTTTTCACTCTATTTAAAATTACTGCAGCTACTGCTACTTGTCCTACATATGGTTCTCCTCTTGCTTCTCCATATATAGCTCTTGCTAATAAATTCACATTTGATGAATTACTAGATGAACTACTACTACTTGTTGATGATGTCATTATCCCCATTGCATTTAATGTTTGAGTCCCTGCAATTCCATCTGCTGTTAAACCATTTTTCTTTTGAAATTTTTTCACTGCATTAACAGTTTGTGTTCCATATATTCCATCAACACTTCCTGAGTAATATCCCCACCTTTTTAGTTTTTCTTGTATAGTTTTTACTTCACTTCCTCTTGAGCCATATTTTGACAATGCTTCAACAGTATTATTTTGCAAAGATATTGTTACTATTAGTCCTAATACTAGTATTGAAATTATTAATATACCAAATATTTTCTTTTTCATAAAAAAACTCATCCTTTCAAATGTATTTTGCTCATAATTGGCTTTTTTATACATTTGAAAAAATGAGTTTATCTTATTTTTCTAATTTTATAATTTTTTCCCATGGTAAATCATTTTTTCCAAAATGACCATAGTTTGTTGTTTTTGTAAATATTGGTTCTCTTAAATGTAAATATTCTATAATTCCTTTTGGTGTTAAATCAAAGTTTTTATTTATAATATCTATTATTTCATCTTCTGGGATTGTATTTGTTCCAAATGTATCAACAAATATTGACATTGGTTGTTCTACTCCTATTGCATAGGCTACTTGAATTTCACATTTTTTTGCAAATCCATTTGCAACAATGTTTTTAGCAATATGACGTAACATATAAGCTGCACTACGGTCAACTTTTGTTGCATCTTTTCCTGAAAATGCTCCTCCACCATGACGTGCATAACCACCATATGTATCAACTATTATTTTTCTTCCTGTTAAACCTGTATCTCCTAAAGGTCCTCCTATAACAAATCTTCCAGTTGGATTTATATAATATTTTGTATTCTCATCTAAATATTTTTCTGGTATTACAGCATTAATAACTTTTTCTCTTATGTCTTTTTTTAATTCTTCCATATCAACATCTGCATTATGTTGTGTTGAAATTAATACTGTATCTATTCTTTTTACTTGATTATTTTCATCATATTCTACTGTTACTTGTGTTTTTCCATCTGGTCTAAGATATGGTAATATTCCTGTTTTACGTACTTCTGTTAATCTTTTTGATAATTTATGTGCCATACTTGCTGCAAAAGGCATATATTCTTCTGTCTCATCAGTAGCAAAACCAAACATAATTCCTTGGTCTCCTGCTCCTCCTACATCTACACCTTGTGCTATATCAGAACTTTGTTTTGTTATATTTATATCTATTTTACATGTTCTATAATCTATATCTAATTCACTATTATCATATCCAATTTCTTTAATTCTGTCTCTTACTATTTTTTCTATATCTAATTTAGCATTTGTTGTTATTTGTCCTGCTATTGTTATTTGATTTGCAGATGCAAATGTTTCTATTGCTACTCTTGAGTATTTGTCTTGTTTTAGTGCTTCATCTAATACTGTATCTGAAATGTAATCACATAATTTATCTGGATGTCCTTCTGTTACACTTTCAGATGTAAAATAATATTTCTTCATATCTTATTCCTCCTATATAAAAAAAGATCTTAGCTTTTTGCTAAGAGTCTTTAATTTTATGAAATCATCACTCAAAGCTTTTGCTTTGCCGGTTTTAGCACCTTGTCTACTGATAGGTTGCTGTGGGATTATCGAGCCGTTTCTCTACTCCACTCTTGATAATTTATATTTAATTTTTAAACTAATTGTAATATAGCAACTTCTGCTCCATCACCTTTACGTGGACCAGCTTTTATTATTCTTGTATATCCTCCAACTCTTCCTTCATATTTTGGAGCGATTTCATTGAATAATTTATCAATTAAATCTATATTGTTTCCTTTGCTATCTTTTACTTTATTTATTTTTGTCATCATTTTTCTTCTTGCATTTAATCTTGATGGCATATCTTTTTGTCTTTTTTCAGTTGTTTCTTCTTTAACAACTTTTAGGTATTCTTTACCATTTTTGCTTTTTGCTATTTCTGTAACTTTGTTACCTTTAGAATCTAATTTAGCTTTTACTACTTTTGCATCAACAGTTTCATAATTATCTTTTTCTTTTATAGCTAATGAAATTAAGCTATCAGCTATTGCTTTTACTTCTTTTGCTCTAGCTTCTGTTGTTTCTATTTTTCCATGTAATATTAAGTCTGTTGTTAGAGTTCTTAACATTGCCATTCTTATATCAGTAGTTCTGCCTAATTTTCTATTTGTTGCCACTATATTCACCTTCCTTTTTATTCATCTTCTTCTGCGAAATTTAGTCCTAATGAATGTAATTTTGCTGTTACTTCATCTAATGATTTCTTTCCTAAATTTCTAACTTTCATCATATCATTTTCAGATCTATTTGTTAAATCTTCTACTGTAGATATTC
>CAKPPL010000063.1 GCA_934177555.1 uncultured Clostridia bacterium | reverse complement strand
GGAATAGAATGTTTACAAGATAAATAAAGGAGAATAGTAGGATATGAGAAGAAAAGTAATTGCAGGAAACTGGAAAATGAATATGCTTCCAAATGAAGCAATAAATTTTATTACAGAATTATCTCCAATGGTAAAAGATACAGAAAATGAAGTAATATTATGTGTTCCATATACAGACTTATTCTATTCATTATTACATGTACAAGGTACAAATATAAAAATAGGTGCTCAAAATATGCATTGGGAAGAAAAAGGAGCATATACTGGAGAAGTATCAGGACAGATGTTAAAATCAATAGGAGTAGAATATGTTATAATAGGTCATTCAGAAAGAAGACAATATTTTGCTGAAACAGATGAAACAGTAAATAAAAAAATAAAATCAGCATTATCAAATGGATTAAAGCCAATAGTATGTGTTGGAGAAACATTAGAACAAAGAGAACAAGGGATAACAGAAAAAATAATAACAGATCAAGTAGAAAAAGCTTTCAAAGATATAGAAAGCAAAGAATTGGAAAATATAATAATAGCATATGAACCAATTTGGGCAATAGGAACTGGAAAAACTGCAACAAAAGAAGATGCAAATAACACAATAATACAAATTAGAAAAAAATTAGCAGAAATGTATGGACAAAATGAAGCAAATGGAGTTATAATACAGTATGGTGGAAGTGTAAAATCATCAAATGCAAAAGAATTATTTGAGATGTCAGACATAGATGGAGGCCTTGTAGGAGGAGCAAGTTTAAAAGCTGACGAATTTGCTAAAATAGTAAATTTTGCATAAAGAAGAAAGAAGGAGAATGAGAAATGAACAAAAAACCAGTAATGCTAATGATATTAGATGGTTTTGGGATAAATGAAAATACTGATGGTAATGCAGTAAAATTAGCAAAAACACCTAATATAGACAAACTAATGAAAAAATACCCAACAACAGAAATATATACAAGTGGTTTAAAAGTTGGACTACCAGAAGGACAAATGGGAAACTCAGAAGTTGGACATACTAATATAGGAGCAGGAAGAATAGTATATCAAGAATTAACAAAAATCACAAAATCAATAGAAGATGGAGATTTCTTTACAATTCCTGAATTTACAGAAGCAATAGAAAACTGTAAAAAATATAATTCAAAATTGCATATATTAGGATTATTGTCAGATGGAGGAGTTCATAGCCATAATAGACATTTATATGGATTACTAGAAATGGCTAAGAGAAGAGATTTTGAAAATGTATATGTACATTGTTTCTTAGATGGTAGAGATACACCACCAGCATCTGCAGAAGGATATATAGCAGAATTAGAAGAAAAAATGAAAGAAAAAGGAATTGGGAAAATTGCAAGTATATCAGGAAGATATTATGCAATGGATAGAGACAAGAGATGGGATAGAGTTAAAAAATGTTATGATGCATTAGTTAGAGGAGAAGGAAATAAATCTACATCAGCAACTATAGCAATAGAAGACTCATATCAAAAAGAAGTTTTTGATGAATTTGTAGAACCAACAGTAATATGTAATGGTGATACACCAATAGCAACTATTCAAGAACATGACTCTGTAATATTCTTTAACTTTAGACCAGATAGAGCAAGAGAAATAACTAGAGCAATAGTTGACAAAGACTTTACAGATTTTAAAACAGAAAAAATGGACACATATTTTGTATGTTTCACAAGTTATGATGAAACAATGCCAAATGTTAAAATAGCATTTAAAAAGGAACCATTAGTAAATACTTATGGAGAAGTAGTAAGTAAACATGGATTAACACAATTACGTATAGCTGAAACAGAAAAATATGCACATGTAACATTTTTCTTTAATGGAGGAGAAGAAAAACAATATCCTGGAGAAGACAGAATCTTAGTACCATCACCAAAAGTTGCAACATATGATTTACAACCAGAAATGAGTGCTCCAACAGTTACAGAAAAAGTAGTAGAAGCAATAAATAGTGATAAATATGATACAATCATATTAAATTATGCAAACCCAGACATGGTTGGACATACAGGAAGTTTACCTGCAGCAATAAAAGCAGTAGAAACAATAGATGGATGTGTTGAAAAAGTAGTAGAAGCAATATTAGCACATAATGGAACATTATTAATAACAGCAGACCATGGAAACTGTGAACAAATGATTGACTACAAAACAGGAGAACCACATACTGCACATACAACAAATCCAGTACCACTAATATTAGTTAGTGAAAATGAAAATTTAAAAATAAAATCAGGTAAATTAGCAGATTTAGCACCAACAATGTTAGAACTATTAGGTATAGAACAACCAAAAGAAATGACTGGTGAAAGCATTTTAGTAAAATAAATAAAAGGTGGAAAAAGTGTTAAATTGTACTAAAAAAATAAAACAATTATATGAAGAAATACAAAGAACAATATTCTATGCAATTCCTGGCAAATGGGATGAATTATATCTTTATGCTTCAGTAATAGATAAATTGGGAAAGTTGCAAACAGGAGAAATGTATTTTTACTTTATGCCAAAGGGAATATTAAAAAGAAAATATATAAATGTATATGAAGTTCCAGAAAAATTCGATATAGAAGAAGAACAATATTTTAAATTGGTTGATATATTATATGAAAAAATAAAAGAATTACGAAAAGAGTTTGAAAATTCACATCAAGCTCTTTGGAGTAATTTGACAATTTCTATAAAAAATACATCATTTAAAATAGAATATAATTATGACAATTTAATAGGCTCAACAGATGAATACTATAATCATCATGTTTATTGGAGAAACCAATATTTAAACATTGAGCCACATGGCAAGAAAGAAAAAGAGGCAATAAAACTATATGAAATAAACAGAAAACCAGGAAAAAGAAAAAATGAAGAATATATTGCAGGAATATATTTAAAAAGAAAAACAAATATTGTTACATATGACACTTTAGACTTTAAACAAAATCAAAGAGTTGATTATCTTGTTACAGAACAAGAAACAAAAAAGATTACAAATCAAATTTTAAGTAATAAATAAATTTTAGGAGGTATAATTATGAAAAATTATTTAGAAATTGAAAGTATAAAAGCATTAGAGGTTTTAGATTCAAGAGGAAATCCTACAGTACAAGTAACAGTAGAAACTTATGATGGAAGTGTAGGAGTTGCATTAGTACCATCAGGAGCATCAACAGGAGCATTTGAAGCTGTTGAATTAAGAGATGGAGATAAATCAAGATACATGGGTAAAGGAGTTTTAAAAGCTGTTGAAAATGTAAATACAATAATAGCTCCAGCACTAGAAGGAATGAATGTATATGATCAACCATTAATAGATAAAACACTTATAGAATTAGATGGAACAGAAAATAAAGGAAAATTAGGAGCAAATGCTACATTAGGTGTATCTTTAGCAGTTGCAAAAGCAGCAGCAGCATCTTTAGATATGGAATTATATAGCTATATTGGTGGTGTTAATGCAAAAACTATGCCAGTTCCAATGATGAACATTATGAATGGTGGAAAACATGCTGATTCAACATTAAGTGTACAAGAATTTATGATTATGCCAGTTGGAGCAAAATCATTTAAAGAATGTTTACGTATGTGTGCTGAAATTTATCATACATTAAAGAAAGTATTAAAAGCTAAAGGTTTAGGAACAGGAGTTGGAGATGAAGGTGGATTTGCACCAAATGTTAAAGACGAAGATGAAGCACTTAGCTTAATTGTTGAAGCAATAAAAGAAGCTGGATACAAACCAGGTGAAGAAGTTTGCTTAGCATTAGATTTAGCTGCAACAGAAATGTATGATGAAGCTAAAAAAATAGGAAAAGAAGGATGCTACCATTTCTGGAAAATAGGTGTTACAAAAACATGTGATGAAATGATAGACTTTATAGCTGATTTATGTGAAAGATATCCAATAATCTCAGTAGAAGATGGATTAGCAGAAGAAGATTGGGATGGATGGAAAAAACTAACAGATAGATTAGGAAAAACAGTTCAATTAGTTGGTGATGACTTATTTGTAACAAATATTAAAAGATTACAAAAAGGATTAGATTTAGGAGTTACAAATAGTATATTAATAAAACTAAACCAAATAGGAACATTAACAGAAACATTAGATGCTATTGAATTAGCTAAAAAGAATGGATATACAGCAGTTGTATCACATAGAAGTGGTGAAACAGAAGATACTACACTTGCAGATGTTGCAGTTGCTACAAATGCAGGACAAATAAAAACTGGTGCACCATGTAGAACAGATAGAGTTGCAAAATACAATAGATTATTAAATATTGAAGACGAATTAGGAGAAATTGCAATTTATCCAGGAAGAAAAGGATTAAACAAATAATAAAAAATCTTTAAAAGTACAAGAAAAACTCTTGTACTTTTTTTTATTTAATGATATTATAAACACGTAAATATAGATGATGAAAGGAAGATTTAAAATGAAAATATTAGTGACAGGTGCAAATGGCATGTTAGCTAAAGAAGTAAAAGAAAAATTTTCTAAAGAAAATGAAGTAGTAGCAACAGATGTTGCAGAATTAGATATAACAGATGAAAATAAAGTTATGGAATATATAACAAATTTAAAACCAGAATATATTATAAACTGTGCAGCATATACAGCAGTTGATAAAGCAGAAGAAAATTATGATTTAGCAGATAAAATAAATGGTGATGGACCAACAAATTTAGCAAAAGCTGCTCAAAAAGCAGGTGCAAAATTAGTTCATATATCTACAGACTATGTATTTGGTGGGAATTTAGATATTTCAAAAGACTATAAAGAAGATGATGAAAAAAATCCAGTAACAGTATATGGAAAAACAAAATTACATGGAGAAGAAGGAATTGTAGCAAATACAGATAAATATTACATTTTTAGAACAGCATGGTTATATGGTGTAGGGGGAAATAATTTTGTAAAAACAATGACAAAATTAGGCTCAACAAGAGATGAAATAAATGTAGTATCAGATCAACATGGAAGTCCAACATATGCAAAAGATTTAACTGAATTTATATATCAAGCAATAAAAAAAGAAATACCATATGGAATATATAATGCTACAAACGAAGGATATACAACATGGTATGATTTTACAAAAGAAATATTAAAAGAACAAGGAATTCAATGTAAAGTAAATCCTGTAACAACAGAGCAATATATTGATATGATGAAAATAACACAAGCAAAAAGACCATTTAATTCACAAATGTCAAAAGCAAAACTTGAATCATGTGGAATAAAAGTTCCAGAATGGCAAGATGGACTAAAAAGATATTTAGAAGAAGAAAAACAATATCAAAACTAATAAAAGAAGGGATTAAAAAATGAAAAATAGAAAAGGAATTATTTTAGCAGGAGGAAGTGGAACACGTTTATATCCATTAACACTTGCAATATCAAAACAAATCATGCCAGTATATGACAAACCAATGATATATTATCCATTATCAATTCTAATGCAATCAGATATTAGAGAAGTATTAATAATTACAACACCACGAGATGCAGAAACATTCAAATCATTATTAGGTGATGGAAGTCAATGGGGAATGAAATTTGAGTATAAAATTCAAGAAAAACCAAATGGATTAGCAGAAGCATTTATAATAGGTGAAGATTTCATAGGTGAAGATAATGTTGCTATGATATTAGGAGATAATATGTTTTATGGAGAACATTTAGCAGAAAAATTGAAAGAAGCAAATGAAAGAGAAGATGAAGCAACAATATTTGGATATTATGTAAAAGACCCTAGAGCATATGGTGTTGTTGAAATAGATTCTGAAGGAAAAGCAGTATCTATAGAAGAAAAACCAGAAGAACCAAAATCTAATTATGCAGTACCAGGCTTATATTTCTATACTAATGAAGTTATAGAAATAGCTAAAAATGTAAAACCATCAGCAAGAGGAGAATTAGAAATTACAACTGTAAATGAAGAATACATGAAACGTGGACAACTTAAGGTTGAGAAACTAGGCAGAGGAATGACATGGTTTGATACAGGTACACATGATGCATTATTAGAAACAGCAAGTTTTGTTCAAACAATCCAAAAAAGACAAGGGTTACAAATTTGTTGCCCAGAAGAAATTGCATTTGATAAAGGTTGGATAAATTCTGAACAATTATCAGAATTATCAAAAAAATACATGAAAACAGATTATGGAAAATATCTAAAAGATGTAGCTGATGACGTTTTTGGCGAAGAGTAGGAGGATAAAAATGGGAAAATTTAAAAGAATTGATACTTCAATAGAAGGGGTATGTATAATAGAACCAACTGTATTTGGAGACAATAGAGGATATTTCATGGAAACATATAGTAAAAAAGATTTTGAAGAAATTG
>CAKPPL010000062.1 GCA_934177555.1 uncultured Clostridia bacterium | reverse complement strand
TTTTAAGAGGACTACACTTTCAAAAAGAAAATACACAGGCAAAACTTGTTAGATGTATAAAAGGTGAAGTATTTGACGTTGCTGTTGATTTAAGACCTGGAAGTAAAACATATGGAAAATGGGAAGGTGTTATATTAACAGAAGAAAATAAAAAAATGTTTATGATTCCAAAAGGATTTGCTCATGGATTTTTAGTATTATCAGATGAAGCAGAATTTACATACAAATGTGATGATGTATATAACCATGAAGCAGAAGGTGGATTAAAATATAATGACCCAGATGTCGCAATAGATTGGCCAATGGGAAATTTAAGAGTTGAAGATATTCTTACATCTGAAAAAGATGCTAAATGGCCATCATTAAAAGAATTAAAAGAAACAGATTTATTTAAAAATTTAAAATAAGGGAGAAAGATTAAAATGAAAAACATATTAGTAACAGGTGCTGCAGGATTTATAGGAGCAAATTTTGCAGAATATTTTGTAAACAAACATCCAGATTATAATGTTATAGTAGTTGATAAATTAACATATGCTGGAAACTTAGCAAATTTAGATAAAGTAAAAGATAAAATCACTTTTGTACAAGCAGATATATGTGATTTTGATAAAATGCAAGAAATATTTGAAAAATATCAAATAAATGGTGTAATACACTTTGCAGCTGAATCTCATGTAGATAATAGTATAAAAAATCCATTTGTATTTACACAAACAAATGTAATAGGAACACATACTTTATTAGAAGCTGCTAAAAGAGCATGGGGAGAAGGTTCTGAAAATAAATTTGTTCATATATCAACAGATGAAGTATATGGTGCATTAGGTGAAGAAGGATATTTTACAGAAACATCACCTATCCAACCAAGTAGCCCATATTCATCATCAAAAGCAAGTTCAGATTTAATTGCATTTGCATATCATACAACATATAAAATGAATGTAAATGTTACGAACTGTTCAAACAATTATGGACCATATCAACACAATGAAAAATTAATACCACATATGATTAAATTAGCATTAAATGATGAAAAATTACCTGTATATGGAACTGGTAAAAATATAAGAGACTGGTTATATGTAGAAGATCATTGTAAAGCAATAGATTTAGTATTCCATAATGGAATTGCAGGAGAAAGATATAATATTGGTGGACACAATGAAAAAAGAAATATTGATATAGTAAAACTTATATTAAAGAGATTAGGAAAATCAGAAGATTTAATCCAATATGTTGAAGATAGAAAAGGACATGATTATAGATATGCAATAGACCCATCAAAAATAAAAAGAGAACTTGGCTGGGAACCAGAAACAAAATTCGAAGATGGAATTGTAAAAACTATAGATTGGTATTTAGCAAATCCTGATTGGTTAAAATAATAAAATATATAGACAGACAGCTTTATTGCTGTCTTTTACTTTTTTATTTGCTATTGCAAATTTTTGCAAATTGTAATATAATAAACATTGTTAAAAGGAGAAAAATATGCCAAGATTTTTTGTGAAAAATGAACAAATAGACTCAGAAATAATAAATATAATAGGAGAAGATGTTAAACATATAAAAAATGTACTAAGAAAAGAAAAAGGAGACATTATAGAAATATGTGATACAGACACATCTATATTATATAATTGTGAAATAAAAGATTTCCAAGACAACCATATAATAGCGAAAATTTTAGAAACTAAAAATGAAATAAAAGAAAATGTAATTGTTGATATATATCAAGGATTACCCAAAGCAGATAAAATGGAATTAATAATCCAAAAAGCAGTAGAATTAGGAGTAAATTCTATTATACCATTAAAATTAACAAGATGTGTTGTCAAATTAGATAATAAGACAGAGCTAAAGAAAATAGAAAGATGGCAAAAAATAGCAGAAAGTGCTGCAAAACAAAGTGGTAGATTAAATATTCCTAAAATAGAAAATGTAACTAATATTCAAAATTTAGCAAGTAAAATAAAAGATTACGATATTATAATAGTATGCTATGAAAATGAAAAGCTAAATACATTAAAGTCAGAATTAAAAAAACTAGAAAAACAAAAACATACAAAAATAGGAATAGTAATAGGACCTGAAGGTGGAATAGAAGAAAAAGAAATACAAGAATTAGAACAAAATGGAGCTAAAATAGTAACTTTAGGAAATAGAATATTAAGAACAGAAACAGTTGCATTAAATGTACTTAGTATTATAATGTATGAATTAGAAAATTAGAGGGAATGGTGAAAATGGTGGAAGAAATAAATTCAAAAGAAGAAACTAAAATAACAATAAAAGAGAGATTAAAAAAAATAAATAAAGTAATAACAGGTGATGTACTTGCAAATTTAGCATATTCAACAATGATAATAATATATTTTTTGTTTTTTGACATAAATTATAATAACTTAACATCCCATATATTAAAACTTTATATAAATATATCAAGTATGGTCTTTTTAGCCTTATCAATTTTAATGATGGAAATTGCTTATAAAAAAGAAAAAGATAATATAATAATATATGGATTAGAATTTTTAGCATTAGCAATATATGTATTATTAATAAAACATGTACCACAGGTAATTGGCTGGAGTGTACAAAAATATATATTAATGGGGTCATATTTATTTATAGCATATTATATATTAAAAAGTGCAATTTTATATACAATAGAAAAAAAGAAAAAATTAAACGAATTAAGTGATATAAAAGAGATAGTAAAAGATGAACCAATAAAAAAAGCATCAAAAAGAAAAAATAAGAAAGAAGAAGGTGCAAAAAATAATGATTAAAAGTATGACAGGATTTGGAAAATCTAATTTATCAGTAAATTCAAGAGAATATCAAGTAGAAATAAAAACGGTAAATCATAAATACATTGATATTAATGTGAAAATGCCTAAAGTAATAAGTTATTTAGAAGACGATGTACGTAAAACCATCAGTTCCAAATTAAAAAGAGGAAAAGTAGATATTTATATAAGTTTTGATAATTACAGTCAAGACGGAAATAATGTAAAAATAAATACAGAATTAGCAAAATTATATATACAAAATCTAAAACAATTAGCAGAAGAAGAAAAAATAAATGCAAATATAGAAGTTTCTGAAATAGCAAAATTACCAGATGTACTAACAATTAAAAGTGAATTAGATGAAGAACAAATAAAAAAAGAACTATTAGAAGCCATACAAAATTCAGTTGAAAAATTAATACAAATGAGACAAACTGAAGGAAGCAAAATGGCAGAAGACATTAATACAAAAATAAATCAAATAGAAGAAAAAGTTAATGAAATATTTGAGCTATCTACTGGACTAATTGAAGAATATGTAGTAAAATTAGAAACAAGAATAAAAGAAATATTAAAAACAGAAGAATTAGATAAATCAAGATTAATGCAAGAAGTTGTAATATATGCAGATAAATGTTCTGTTGAAGAAGAAATAACAAGAATGAGAAGCCATATAAATCAATTAAGAAATTTATTAGAATCAAATGAAGCAGTTGGTAAAAAAATGGATTTCATAATACAAGAAATGAACAGAGAAACTAATACAATAGGCTCAAAAGCTAATAATCTTGAAATAACTAATAGAGTAGTAGATATAAAAACAATATTAGAAGACATAAGAGAACAAGTACAAAATATTGAATAAAGGGGTGATTAGAATGCAATTAGTAAATATTGGATTTGGAAATATTGTTAGTGCAGACAAAATAGTTGCAATCGTTAGTCCAGAATCTGCACCAATAAAAAGGATGGTACAAGAAGCAAAAGATGCTAAAACAGCAGTTGATGCTACATATGGAAGAAGGACAAGAGCTGTATTAATAATGGATTCAGGTCATGTAATATTATCAGCAGTACAGCCAGAAACAGTTGCAGGTAGAGTTGATAAAGATATTAATCCACAAGTATCTTCAGTACAAGTGGAAGGAAATTAATGGAGGAAAAGAAAATGATAGTAAAACCAAGTGTAACAGAATTATTAAAAAAAGCTAAAAACAGATATGAATTAGTAATAGCAACTTCAAAAAGAGCTAGACAAATAGCAGCAGGAGCAGAAGTAAAAACAAATGTTAAAGAAGAATCTACAGTAACTCTTGCAGCAAATGAAATTGCTGAAGGAAAGGTAAAAGTTATTGAACCTAGTGAAGTAGAAGAAAATGATGTAATAGAAGAAACAGAAAGCGAAGCAGAAACAAATTCTGAAGAAGGAGAAGAATAAATTGTTAGTAATATTATCAGGAGTATCAGGAGCAGGAAAAGATACTATAAAAAAAGAATTAATGAAAAGAATGCCTAATATTGTAACATTACCTTCTTTTACTTCAAGACAAAAAAGACCAGGAGAACTAGAAGGTGACCATTATCATTTCATAAGTAAAGAACAATTTGAGGAAAAAATACGTAAAGGTGATTTTTATGAATATGATTTACATCATGGAAATTATTATGGTACATCAAGAGAACTTATGGGAAACAAAATAAAAGAAGGCAAAATAATAGTAAAAGACATAGAAGTAAATGGAACAGAAAATCTTTTAAAAGTTTTAGGAAATGATACAAGAATTGTTACTATATTTCTAAAAGTAGAAAAAGAAGAATTAAAAAGACGTTTAATTGAAAGAGGAGACGAAATACAAGATATAGAAGTAAGACTAGGTAGATTAGAATATGAAGAAGATAAAATAAAACTTTATGATTATGTCATAAAAAACGATGAATTTGAAAAAACTGTTCAAGTTATTATGACAATTATTGAAAATGAAAAAAGAATTGAAGATAAAATAAATAATAGGGGATATTAACATCCTCTATTTTTTTATCAATATGTATAGTTTTTTTTAAAAATATGTTATAATGTACACATTAAAGGAGAAAAAAATGATAGCAGAAATCATAATAAATAGAACAGCAAAAAAATTAAACCGAACATTTGATTATAATATACCACAAAAATATGAAGATTTAGTAGAAATAGGAAGTACAGTTTTAGTACCATTTGGAAAAGGAGAAAATCTTGAAGAGGGATATGTAATAGGACTAAAAGAAAGCACAACATATGAAGTAAAAGATATAGCAAAAATAAAATATAATTTAACTGAAAAACAAATTGATTTAGCAAAATGGATGGCAAATAGATATTTTTGTAATATATCAGATTGCATAAAGCAAATGATAACACCTGGTACTAAAAATAAAAAACAAGAAAGGAATGTACAAGACAAATTTATTAATGTAGTATATTTAAAAAAAGATTTAGATGAAATTGATTTTGATATACAAATAGGAAAATTAAAATCAGAAAAACAAAAAAAAGTTTTACAATTTTTAAAAAATAATGAAGGTGCAACAATACCAGAAATCGAAACATTTACAGGAAGTACAAGGGCTATTGTAAAAACATTAGAAAAAAATGGTTATGTAGAAATTATAGAAAAGAAAATAGAAAGAAATCCTATTGCAAATAAAATAATTAAAAAAACAAATAATTTAAAGTTAACAGATGAACAACAAAATTCTTATAATAAGATTTTAAAATCAATGAATGAAAAAATATATAAAAGCTTTTTATTATATGGAGTAACAGGTTCTGGAAAAACAGAAATTTATTTGCAACTAATTAATAAAGCATTAGAAGAAGAAAAAACAGCAATAGTACTTGTTCCAGAAATATCATTAACACCCCAAATGATAGATAGATTTATTGCAAGATTTGGAAAAGATGAAATAGCAGTTTTACATAGTAAATTATCAATAGGAGAAAGATATGATGAATGGAATAGAATAAAAGAAAATAAGGCAAAAATAATTATAGGTGCTCGTTCAGCAATATTTGCTCCTACAGAGAACATTGGAATAATTATAATAGACGAAGAACATGACAGTTCATATAAGTCTGAATCAGTTCCCAAATATGATGCAAAAGAAATCGCAGAAATACTTGCAAAAGAGAACAACTGTCCATTAGTATTTGGAAGTGCTACACCAGATATTAATACATATTATAATTCTGAAAATAAAAAAATAGATTTATTAAAATTGACTAAAAGAGCAAATAATTCTAAATTACCACAAGTAAAAATAGTCGATTTAAAAATGGAGCTAGCAACAGGAAATAGGTCAATGTTAAGTAGAGAATTATATGAAGCGATAACACAAAATTTAGAAGCAAAAAAACAAACTATATTGTTCTTGAATAGAAGAGGATATTCAACATTTATAATGTGTAGAGAATGTGGATATACTGTAAAATGTAAAAATTGTGATATAAGTATGACATATCATAAAACAGAAAATAAATTAAAATGTCATTATTGTGGGTATGAAGAAAATATTGTCACAATATGTCCAGAATGTCATAGTACAAAAATAAGA
>CAKPPL010000061.1 GCA_934177555.1 uncultured Clostridia bacterium | reverse complement strand
CATATAACTATAAAAAAAGCATTAGAACAAAATAAAGAATTAAAAGATATATATGATAATAATGAACAAGTACATAAATTATTAGAAATAGCTATGGGACTTGAAGGGATGCCAAGACAAGCTTCTACACATGCATGTGGTGTTGTAATAACAAAAGATCCTGTAGATACATATGTTCCATTATATGTAAGAGATAATCAAATATCAACACAATACATAATGACTACACTTGAAGAATTAGGATTATTAAAAATGGATTTTCTGGGATTACGTACTTTAACAGTAATTCAAGATACAATTAATCTTGTAAAAAGTGGAAAAGGGATTGATGTAGAATTTGATAAAGATATGTCAGATCCAAAAGTTTATAAATTATGGCAAGAAGGAAATACATCAGGAATATTTCAGTTTGAATCTCAAGGAATGACTAACTTTATGAAAGAATTAAAACCTGATTGCTTAGAAGATTTAATAGCAGGTGTATCATTGTACAGACCAGGTCCAATGGATCAAATTCCAAGATATATTAGAGGAAAACAAAATCCTGGACATAATGAATATACACATCCAAGCTTAGAGCCAATATTAAATGTAACCTATGGATGTATGGTATATCAAGAACAAGTAATGCAAATAGTAAGAGATTTGGCTGGATATTCACTAGGCAGAGCAGATTTGGTGCGTAGAGCAATGGGAAAGAAAAAACTTGATGTAATGGCAAAAGAAAGAGAAGTCTTTATAAATGGTCAAGTGGATGAAAATGGAAATATTGTTGTCCCAGGATGTGTTAGAAACGGAATTGATGCAGAATCAGCAAATAAAATATTTGATGAAATGGCAGAATTTGCTAAATATGCATTTAATAAATCTCATGCTGCATGTTATGCAGTTGTGGCCTATAGAACAGCATATTTGAAAGCTTATTATCCTGCAGAATTTATGGCATCAATGTTAAATAGTTTTTTAGGAAATTTAGATAAAATTCCAGAATATATAGATGAATGTAAAAAATTAGGAATAGAAATTTTAAAACCAGATATAAATTTAAGTAGTACAAAATTCACTGTAGAAGATGGTAAAATACGTTTTGGATTAGGAAGTATAAAAAATGTAGGAATACAGCCTGTTGACAATATAATTAATGAAAGAGAAAAAAATGGAAAATTTACTAGTTTTACAGATTTTTGTGAAAGAATGGCTGGAGAGTCAGTAAACAAAAAGTGCATAGAAAGTTTAATAAAAGCAGGAACGTTTGAAGAATTTCCAGAAACAAGAGCAACATTATTAGCATCATTTGAAACTATTATAGATACTATTCAAAGTTATAATAAAAAAGGTATAAATGGTCAAGTTTCAATGTTTGATTTAAGTTCTGATACAGAAGAAAATAATTTGAGTGAAATAAAATATAATTTTATTGAAAAAAGTGAGTTAAATGAAAAAGAATTATTATCTATTGAAAAAGAAATGTTAGGTATATATATATCAGGGCATCCACTAGAAAAAATTAGAGAACAAATTATAGCTAATACTAATATTTCATCATTACAAATGAAAGAAATAGATGAACAAAATAATAAAAATGATGAAGATATACAAGAAAAATGCCAATATGTAGATGGACAAGAAGTAAAAATAGCAGGTATTATAACTTCAATCAAGAAAAAATACACAAAAAACAATAAAATAATGGCATTTGTAACTCTTGAAGACCTATATGGCTCTGCTGAGATTATTGTTTTTGAACCAACATATTTAAAAGCACAAGATATACTAATAGAAGAAAATATAGTTATTATAGATGGTAGACTTAGTATAAGAGAAGATGATGAAACAAAGATTGTTGCAAGGAGTATCAAAGAATTTGGAGTATTGGAAAAAAATAATATACTTACATTAGATATTACAGGACTTTCAGAAGAAAGAAAGGATAAACTTAGAGGTGCTATAAAATTCTTTAATGGTGAACAAAATAATATAAAAGTAGTAATAAAAATAAATGATGAAATAAAACCTTGTGGTTCTATATATTTAACAGATGAAATTTTAAAAGTATTTCAAAATATTGTTGGAATAGGAAATTGTACAATTTAATTTGATTTTTATAGGAATTTGATGTATAATTAAATTTAGGTATTTAGTAGCTATATCACAAAAACAAATGTAATTGTGAAGCAGTATATAGTCTAAATATACTAAAATGAAAGGAGAATTTTAGTTTTTATAATATCAATAAAAGAAAGGATAATAAGGATATGAACAAAGCATTAAAATTCGGAGTTGGTATTGTATTAGTGGCTGTTACAGGAGTAATAGCTATAGTCATCAAGGATTTTTTTGAGATTGAAGCAAGTTTGAAAGAGATTGAAGAAGATGAAGATGATGATTATGATGAACAGTCAGAAGACTGGAAGAAAGACATCAAAGATATAGAAAAAGACTTTGATGCCAATTAACTAAAATTCTAAAAAGAGCCCTATAACATTAATTGTTATAGGACTCTTTTTTTAAATCCATTCACCGTATTTTCGTATATATATTTTTTTTGCAAAAATAGCAACAAAACAATAGAGAATAGGAACACCTAATATTATTGCAAAGTCTTTTAATTCTAAAGCTGTTAGTCCAATAGATTTTCCAATGAAAGTAAATGGTATAATCATAGCAATTATACATAATAATATTGAAGAAATATATACAGCTTTTGACGCATGGCTTTGCTTAAATGGTATTTTTGCAGTTCTAATAACATGCATTCCAACTAAATTAGATACAACACTATAAGTGAACCATATAGTTTGAAAAACAGCTACTTCATGTATTTTTAATATAAACCATACTAATGCAAATACAAACAAATCAAAACATGAACTTAAAGGTCCCATAAATAACATAAAATTTTTTAGACTTTTAACATTAAATTGCTTTGGTTTATTCAAATATTCTTCATCAACATTATCTAAAGGTAAAGTTAGTTGACCAAAATCATATAATAATCCTTCTACCAATAATTGTATAGGAGTTTCTGGTAAAAATGGAAGAAGTACACTTGCTATAATTACAGATACAACTTCACCAAAATTAAAACTAGCTGCTAGTTTTATATATTTCATTAAATTAGCGAAAGTATGACGTCCTTCTTTAACACCATCTAATAAAACATGTAAATCTTTTTCTAGTAATATAATATCAGCAGATTCTTTAGCAATATCAACAGCAGTGTCAACAGAGATTCCTACATCAGAATTTACAAGTGATGGACTATCATTAATTCCATCTCCCATATATCCAACAACATTACCGGAATCCTTCAATAATCTTACAACACGTGCTTTTTGAATAGGAGATAGTTTAGCAAAAATATTAGTTTTCTTTAATAATCTTAAAACTGCAATATCTGATAATTTGTCTAATTGACTGCCAATAATTATTTTTGGAGATTTTATGCCAACTCTATCACAAATACATTTTGTTACCTCAACATTATCACCAGTTAATACAATAACTCTAATGCCATTTTTATTTAGTTTTTCAATAGAAGATTTTGCTGATTCTTTTGGTGGATCAAGGAAACCTATAAAACCTATAAGAACCATATTTTTTTCATCTGAAATATTAAAATCAGTAGTTTTTTCTAGATTATTTTTTTGACAAACTGCAACAACACGAAGACCTTGTTTATTTAAGTCTTTTGCAATTCGTTTCATGTTTTCTTTTATATCATTTGTTATTGGAGAAATTTTTCCTTGATAACTTATCATTGTTGAGATATTTAAAATTTCTTCAACAGCACCTTTGGTGATTAATTTGTTTTCTTTTTCGTCAGTTACTATAACAGATAATCTACGTCTAGAAAAATCAAATGGTATTTCATCTATTTTTTTATATTTACTATATAAATTTTGCAAATTATGTTCTTCACCACGTTTTATTATTGCTTCATCAATATTACTACGTAATCCAGTTTGAAAATATGCATTTAAGAATGCATGACTTAAAACTTCAATATCTTCATTTCCCATAACATCAAGATATTTTTCAAGAATAATTTTATCTTCTGTTAATGTACCTGTTTTATCTGTACATAAAATATTCATTGCACCGAAACTTTGGATAGAATCTAGTTTTTTTACTATTGTTTTTTTCTTAGACATTCTAAGTGCACCACGTGATAAACTACTTGATAATATAACAGGTAGAAGTAAAGGTGTAATACAGATAGCAATAGCTACTGCAAATGTAAAAGATACAACAATATTATGTTTCCATACATTTAATAAAAATACTATAGGTATCAAAAATAGCATAAATTTTATTAGTAATTTACTGATATTTTCTATGCCTTTTTGAAATGCTGTTTTTGGTTTCCCTGTTGTTAATGTATGTGCAACTTTTCCAAAGTAAGTATCATCAGCAGTAAGAATAACAACACCTTTTGCACTACCACTAATTACATTTGTTCCCATAAAACATATAGTATCTATTTCTGACAAATTAGTGATTTCAGTCTTTAACTCAGAATTTTCAACTTTTTTTATTGCATCTGATTCACCAGTTAATGTTGATTGACCTACATATAAATCTTTTGATTCTATTATTCTTAAGTCTGCTGGAATCATATCACCAGCTGACAAAATAACAGTATCACCTAATACAAGATTTTTAAAAGGAATTTTAATTTTTCTACCATTTCTAATTACAGTTGTTGTTGTTGATACTAGTTCTTTTAATTTTTCTGCAGCTAAATTAGATTTATATTCAGAAAAAAAGTCTAAAAGTGTACTTACAGATACTAATACTAAGATTACAATTATATTAGCATAATTTGGATTCTCAGCTAAATAAACATCTGTATAAGATAAAATTAAAGCAATTCCGATTAAAATGCTGTTAAAAGGAGTAAATAAACTTCTTAATAAATAATGATACCATTTTTTTGCTTTTGTTTGAGTTACTTCATTATAACCATATTCATGTAATCTTGATGAAATTTCTGAATCTGTTAAACCATTTTCAGATAAATTTAAATTTTTAATAAATTCTTTTTTTGAAGCTCTACAGATATTACCATATATCTTTTCAATATCGACATCTTCTTTTTTTTCATTTGCCATATCATTCATCCTTTCAACTTTAGTATGTTTTAAAATAAAAAAATTAAACAAT
This sequence comes from uncultured Clostridia bacterium, assembly GCA_934177555.1. GTDB lineage: Bacteria > Bacillota > Clostridia > TANB77 > CAG-508 > CAG-269. Next base: position 1,379 of record CAKPPL010000061.1, on the reverse strand, counting down.
TTTCTTATAAAATATAGCACTAATGAAAATATAATTCAATAAAATTAATAATAAAAAATAAATTTTTTATTTCAAAAAAATTTCAAAAAAATATTGAAAATAAAAAAATATGTGATATAATTTAAAAGAATTACAGAAGAAAGGGTGAATAATATGAAAAAAGACAATTCAACAATATTTATTGTAGTAACAATAATAATTGTTATAGCATTAATTATATGCTTATCAATCAAAAACAAAAAACCAAATCAACCAACTGGAAATACAAATACAGTTACTGAAGAAAATCAAAATACAGAAATAACAGAAGAACAACCAGAAGAAAAAGTAGAAGAATTTGTAAATATTGATCCAGATGGTGCTAAAACAAACATAAGTGAAAAATTCAATGAAACAAAAGAATTTGACGGAATGAGAGTTGGAAACACACAATTAAGATCAATTAATTCTGAAACACAATTATTAGCAGATATAACAAATACATCAGGACAAGATACAGAAGAAATGCTAATAGATGTAATTTTTTACGATAAAGATGGAAATGAAATAATAAATCTTGATGGAATTGTTGCACCAATGAAAGTAGGAGAAACAGTTCAATTAAATTTAAATGCATCATTAGATTATGCAAATGCATATGATTATAAAATAGTAAAAAAATAAATACAAGGACAACACAAATAATGTAATACCTTAAGAGAGAATCAAATTAAAGCTGTGAGTTTGAAAGTAAAAATTATTTGTTATCACCTTTGTAAAATTGCAAGGCTGAACTAAAAGTAAGCTTTGACGTAACCTGCGTTAAAGGAAAATGAGTGAATATAATAAGATTATATTAAAATAGGTGGTACCACGGAAAAATTCGTCCTAATATTAGGACGAATTTTTTGTGTGTAAAAAAATAAGGAAAGGAGACAATATGAGACAAGTTGAAATAAATGCAATATATAAACATTTTAAAGGGGATTATTATTTAGTATTAGATATAGTAAGACATTCTGAAACAAAAGAGGAATTGGTATTATATAGAAGATTATATGGTGATTGTAGCTTATGGGTACGTCCAAAAGAAATGTTCTTATCAGAAGTAGACCATGAAAAATACCCGAATGTAAAACAAAAATACAGATTTGAATTACAAAAGATAGAGAGTATTACAAAAAAATTTAATAATAATTAAGGAGGAAGAATTATGTACAAAAAAGTAGAATTAAAAAATGGATTTGTAGGAATGGAAAATGAAGTAGCAGAAATGTGGAAACAAAAAAACATAATAAAAAAGAACTTTGAAATGAACAAAGGACAAAGATATTTCACATTTTATGATGGACCTCCAACAGCTAATGGAAAGCCACATGTTGGACACATCGAAACAAGAG
>CAKPPL010000060.1 GCA_934177555.1 uncultured Clostridia bacterium | reverse complement strand
ATAATATTCATCACTCCAATTTGAACTAAAAAATCACAAGAACTAAAATTAGTTTTTACTTGATATCCTTCTATTACAATATTATTAATTTCTTGTTTTAAATCTCATAGATTCATAACTACCAAATCCTATCAAATAATATATCGTTTCTTTTAGCGAACATTTGTATTGTATCATGTTATTTTTATATTTTCAATCTTTTTCTCAAAGTTCGTAAAAATATATTGATACTACATTTAAAATCTATTATACTCCAATTACGTTTAACTGTTGCACACTTATGCGTGGTTTGTTTGTCTGTATAATAGATACCTAAAGTCTTCTACCAATGGGACTTTTCTACTTTTTTCTATACCAAAAATAATGTGCTTTTAAAATTTAGTCAAGGTTGCACCATAGCACATGTATTTATCCTTGGCTTGATTTAAAAAAGCACATCAGAATTCTTTTAACATTTTTATACTTTTGTTTTGTTTATTCTTACCTTTTCATTCAATTCTCTTAAAAACTTTTGAGTTAACAGCTGAGTTTGTCCTTCGAATAATTTATCCCACATGTTATTTTCTTTCGTTCTAAGTTCAATTGCAGTTTTTATTCTTCCATATTCTTCTTCTTTTAAAACATCTAATATCTTGTTTAGATATCCTCTATATTTTGCTTCTCTACAGCAATAAGTTCCAACAGTTGTAAATAAGGTCATAATGAACACAAGTGTTTTTTCACTTATATCCATATTTTGCGCTATTTTGAATAAATCTATAGTTCTATCCAATAAATAATTAGTTAAAGTTGGTGAATCATTGTTGTTCATACTTCCTATTATAAACCACCCTAATCTATTAGATACATTTCTTAATGCATTTTCCATATTATTCTCTATACAACTTATACCTATATTGTATATATTTTTATATAGCAATTCTTTTCTTGTATTATCGCCTACTATAAAATTATATCTCTTCTCATCTTCTAAAAAATCTGACAACAAGTTTGTAACATTTATAACATTAATTTCCTTTATTCTGGATCTATATATTGCAACATCTGATATTTTTTCTATAATATGAATTCCGAGCTTGTTTGATATTTTTCTATTTCTATCAAGTTCTTCAATTGTATCATCAATACTTTATTGTCCAATAACATGCTGTTGAATTTATATGTTTTACTAATATTTTTTGTAGTCCAAATCTCCTATATTCTGGTAATACAATAACACCATCTATATCAGCACAACTTCCTTCTAAATTCGGAATCATTTGTTTTAATTCTTTCATTCTGTTTGAAACTGTTAAGAATATCCATCCAATCATTTTGTCATCTAAAAAGCACCATATATTTCGCCATCATTTATAGGGTCATTAACTATTCTTAAATATGTTTCTTTTTTGAAAGGTAAAAAGTATCCTTTTTCTTCTTCTTTAAAATTATCTATTACAATATTTTGAATATTGTATATTGAATCTACATCATCAATGGTGCATCTCTTTATTATAATTGATTTTTCAAATTCAATTTTCTTATCCTCAACTTATTTCTTAATTATTCATATTAAATTTTCTTCATTAATTAGTGGAATAATATCTATTACTGGTTCTTCATAAGGGTGAACTTCTCTTAATTTTTTTAATACTTTTTTAGCTATATCTATATCACATACTGCTTCTAGTTTTTCTTCTTCTACAAACTCTAATTTATTCTTTTCACCAATATATGGGTTAGCTTTATCATCTGGTATAAAAGTTCCAATACATTTTGTACTCATAGTGCAATATGTATAATTTCCTATAACTCCTGCACCCTCATTACATATAGCATTTCTGACTTGTTCAACATTTTCAACAGGTACAGTTACAATAATTTTTACTTTTTTAATATCAATATTCATATTATTTATACATCCATATACCATTGTTTTAAAAATATACATTTATTGTTCTCATTTAATTTTATTTGATATATCATGTCATATGATATTGTATCTTTCAAAATAAAGTTAACAATACAACATTCATCATTTTCACATAGTATATTGAACTCAATATCACTTGTGTTTTGTTCTTCTATTTCTTCCCACATTTTTCTAATTTCTTTTATAGTATTTATTTTCTCTGTAGGTGTTTCATAATACTCTACATTTTCATCAAATAAGTTAACTATGTTTTCTACATTTTTCTGTTTCAAATTATTCAGTAATTCTACACACCATTTATAATAATCTTTCATATTCTATTATCCTAATCTCTACTGTATATAATGTATCATAAATTCTTTAATTTTACAATTAAATCGCCAATAGAAATAATGTCAAGAGCGAACAAAGTGAGTTCATATACTCTTGATATTATTTTTTATGGAGATTAAAATTGTTTTGCAAATGTTATAGGTCAAAAAAACTTAAAATTTTGACCTAAAAAAATAAGCATCAGTCCATATCTACTGACACTTACTTAAATAAAGATTCTCTATAACTCATTTCAATAAATTTTCTCTAACACTTGAAGCACTTACCTTTCCATCATATCCACACAACCTATATCTGCTATACTTACCGTAGACACAATCTCAAATTTTTCAGTATTTCAAACACTTTTCTCGATTTCCCCAAAAATAATTTATGTGTTTCCACTTACCACTTAAACAACTACTTTAACTTTCACACCTAAAATTTGATGTTTTTCTTTTCCAAATTCGCATTTTGGTTCAAAAGTTATAATATCTGAAACCATACCAAAATCAAGTATTACATGTCTTGTTTTAGTTGTAGCACTGATACGCACTCCACATGTGACGTAAATGGAAACATATCAACTGGTTGAATTTTTAACACATCATAATAATTCTCAAATTTAGTTAAATCTCTAACCAAAGTTGCTGGATTGCAACTAATATAAACCACTTTTTTAGGCAATATCTTCAAAATATTATCAATAGTTTTATTATCCAAACCTTTACGTGGAGGATCAAATATAACTACATCTGCAGTAATTCCATCATCATTTATAAGTTTATCTACTACATACTCTGCATCACCGTCCAAAAATTCAATATTTTCAACATGATTTCTTTTTGCATTTTCTATAGCCATATCTACAGCTTCTTTTACAATTTCTACACCATAAACTTTTTTTGCATATTTAGCTACAAATATAGAAATAGTCCCAATTCCACAATACAAATCAAAAACTACATCATTTTTTGAAATCTCTGCCATATCAACAGCTAAATTATACAAATTCTCAGCTTGTACAGGATTTACTTGATAAAAAGAAAGTGGTGATATTCTAAATACATATTCTCCCATAATATCTTCTATATATTCATTTCCATATATATTGATATTCTCTGTCCCTAAAATAACATTTGTATTTTTTATATTGATATTTTTTATAATTGATTTTATATTAGGAAATTTATTATTCAATTTTGCTATTAATTCTTTTTCATATGGTATATTTCTTCCATTAATAACCAATATGCACATTAATTGTTCTGTTTTTAATCCTTTTTTTATTACAATATGCCTAAATAGACCTTTTTTAGTATTTTCATTATACACACTTATATCATTCTGTTTTATAAATTCTAATATAAATTTTGCAATATTTTCAGATTCTGTGTCTTGTATTAAGCAATTTTGCATAGGTATAACATCATGTGTCCTATTAGCAAATACTCCTATTATTGGGTTTCCTTCTTTATCTATTCCAACTGGATATTGTGCTTTATTCCTATAATGATATGGATTTTTCATTCCAACTGTTGGTTCTACTGTTATTTTATTAATTAAAGCTTTATTAACTAGATTCTGTACAATATTTTGTTTTAAATTTAATGTTTCTTCATATTTTATATGGCGTAAATTACATCCCCCACATCGTTTATATGTATTGCAATCAGGTTCTTGTCTATATTTTGATTTGTTTATAAATTCTATTATTTTCCCATATGCATATGATTTTAAAACTTTTACTATAACTATTTTTACCTTTTCTCCTTGTATAGCTCCTTGTACAAAAATAGTAAAATCATCAATTTTAGCAATCCCTTCTCCTTCATATCCATTATCTATAATTTCTACTACATATTCTTCATTTTTTTGAATATTCATCTTTTTTCTCCTTATTTCTTCTATTATTCCAACAAATCGGGCAATTAGTTCCTTTAGCTCTAGTACTTATTCTAGTCTCCCATTCATGACCATTTTCACACTTCCACCACACTTTTTGTGCCGAACATTTTGAAAACTCTTCTGGCTTTTTTCCATTGTTTTTTTCATAATTCCATTCTTTGATAAGATTAGGATAAACTTTTGCAAAACTATTTTCTACTGTACATCTTCTACCAGAACAATATGGGCAACCTCTTTTGGAAAATGTTCTATGTGATACTGTATCTATCCATTCATGTCCATTACTACACTTCCACCATATCTTTTTTCCGGAGCATACTGATATACTTTCTGGTGTTATATCTGTATTTTTTTCATAGTTCCATTCTTTTAAAATTCTAGTATCTGCATTTTTTAAGAAACTATTTTTATCACTTACTTTCAATCCTGCACAATATGGACAATTAGTTCCCTTATTCCTATAACAAATACTTGTCATCCACTCATGTCCATTCTTGCATATCCACCAAACCTTTTTCTTAGATGATGGTAAAAAATCTTCTGGTTTTAATGAACAATTTTTACTATAGTTCCATTCTTTGCTTAATTCTTTATTTAGTGTTGCTAAAGAATTATCTGAACATAATATTTTTCCTCTGCAATATGGACATTTGTCTTTATTTTCAATTCTAATTATAGAATTAATTCTTTTTCTCCATTCATGCCCTTTATTACATTTCCACCAAACAATCTTATTAGAGGAAAACGAAAAATTTTCTGGACCTTCATTACCATTCTTTTCAAAATTCCAAATATTCACTAATTCAGGATATCTATTTTTTAAAGACGTTTCTTCTGTAAAATATTTACCACTACAATATGGGCAATTAGTTGGCTTAGCTCCTGTTCTACAATATACACGTGTTTTCCATTCATGTCCTTTATCACATATCCACCAAACTTCTTTATCTGATCCTTTAGTTACTTCACTTGGAAGTAAATCTCCATTTTTTTCATAATTCCATTGTCTAGCTATTTGTGGAAATAATGTTTCTAATGAATTACTTTTACATACTTTTCTATTAGAACAATATGGACATCCAGAATTATTTTTTACTCTATTATAAATTGTTGCTTCATATTCTCTGCTACATTTGTTGCAAATCCACTTAGCCTTATACTTACTTCCATCGGTTATTACATCTGGTAATATTTCATTATTAACACTCCATTCATTCATTAATTCTGGTTTTTTTACTGCAAATGAGTTTGATTTTCTCGTATGATAATATAAATCTTCTATTTTTTGAGAATCTCTTTTAGAATCTATGTCTAGAAATATATTACATTTTGTTTTATTTTCCAATATTTCTATTAGTTTATTTATCAATTCATCTAAATTTTTATAATTATCATATAAATGATATTTAATGATATTATCACTAAATGTTATTTTTTCTGTTTCTTCCTTAATTTCTTTTATTCTAATTAATTCAAATCCATTATCTCTTAAAATTTTATTCTTTTTGTCTTCTCTTATTTTGGCATTTTTATCTGAATGAAAATACCATCCATCATATTCTATTATTATCTTATAATATGGAATATATATGTCTAATACATACTTTCCTAAAATTTTATATTCTATCTCACAATCAAAAAATTTCTTTCTTAAATAATAATATATTGCTCTTGACGGAAATGAGACTGCAAACTCTTTTGAACAGATTGAACAACCTCGTTTTAATACAGTTCTATTGCTAACTCTGTCAGCCCATTTGTGAGCCGGATTGTATTCACATATCCACCAAACCTTTTTTTGAGATTTTGGACTTATGTTTAATGGTATTAATTTTCCATTGTTTATATAGTCCCATTGCTTAGCGATATTAGGATATTCTGTTACTAAATTATATTCATTCGAAGCTCTTTCATGATTACAATATGGGCATATTGCTCTATTTCTCTTTAAATTTGTCTTTACACTTCTCACTCTATCACTAATTCTACTATCCCATACGTGACCATTAGTACATTTCCAATATACTTTCTTAGAACTATTTGGTAAATATTCACTTGGTAGTTTTTTATTTATATCATAATTCCATTCTGTTCCTAATATTGGATATTCTGTTATTAAATTATAAAATATACTTGGTCTTTCATGATTACAGTATGGGCATCCTTTTGCATTTTGAGTCATTTTGTTTAATGTTGCTTGCCACATATTATTACATTTATTGCATTTCCAATTCACTAGTTTTCCTGATGAAAAGCCTATTTGATCGTTTCTATAAACATTTTCAGCAGAATCATATAAATCTAGTAAATTAAGCTTATTATTTTCTATACACCATTCTTTAAATATTTTCATTTTTTCCCCTATAATGCTTTATGTCTTCAATTTTACCATATTTTATAATTTTTATCAATGTAGACAAAAAAATATCATCCTTTTCAGAATGATATTTGTATCGTCTGTTCTATTAGTTCGAACAGATACGTCATTGGTGCGGATGAGAGGACTTGAACCTCCACGTCGTTGACACTGGTTCCTAAGACC
>CAKPPL010000059.1 GCA_934177555.1 uncultured Clostridia bacterium | reverse complement strand
ACACATTACTTTGCAAGTATTATTTGAATATTTTATAAATATTTTTTTAATGTTTCTACACTATCTTCTTGCATTGTTACAAAATCATTTAATATATTTTTTACTTCTATATCTATACTTGGGTTATTGTTTAATAATCTTCTACCTTCAATTATACCCATATTAGTGCCTTGTAATAATAGTTCAGAAATTTTAGAATTACTTTGATCTGTCATTGTTTTCATATTAATTCCATACCATGTCATCATTTTATTCATAACATTTGTAGTTTGTGGATCATTTGCACTATATTGAGAATAAATTTCATCTACTCTTGTATTTATTTTTTTATATTTTCCATATTCAGTATCTAATACTTTTTGAAATCTTGCATCTCCAACCTTTTCTGAAACATAACTTATAGCATCCATTCCCATTGTAGTCCCTTTATTAACTTCATCTAAAACTTTTTTGTTTATATCTTCCATACTTTACCTCCTTTTTTTATTATTGTGCATTTTTTGAGATTTTTTATACATAAATTTATTTTTTTGGTCCATGCACATTTAATATTTTTTTACATATATTTTGTTATGAGTAAAATTTATTTTGCTCGATTGGAGGTTTTTATGTCTTTTTCGCTTTTATTAACAGGTTTCATGCAATTTATAGAAACTGCTGTTTTTACAGTTGGTTATATATCTGGAAATGCTCTTTTTCCAGAACCATTATCTTCTGAAGAAGAATATAAGTATTTACAGAAATTTAAAAATGGGGATGAAGAGGCTCGTAATATACTTATAGAAAAAAACTTAAGACTTGTGGCACATGTATGCAAAAAATATAGTAATTCTAATGTTGACCAAGATGATTTAATTTCTATTGGTACTATTGGACTTATAAAAGGAATTAACAGTTTTAATGTTGAAAAAGGTGCCAGACTATCCACATATGTATCTCGTTGTATAGATAATGAAATTCTTATGTATTTTAGGTCAACAAAAAAATTAAATAGTGAAGTTTATTTAAGTGATCCTATTGGAAAAGATAAAGATGATAATGTTGTTACATTACAAGAAGTTTTAGAAAATGATGATAAAAGTGTAGAAGATTCTGTTGACTTAAAAATGAAAGTAAAACTACTTTATGAAAAAATGAAAAACATTTTAAAAGATAGAGAAAGAACAATTCTAGAACTCAGATTTGGACTTGATGGTCATAAACCTAAAACACAAATTGAAATAGCTAATCAATTAGGTATTTCTCGTTCTTATGTATCAAGAATTGAAACAAAAGCTATTAATAAATTAGCAAAATATTTTAAATAATAATAGCCCTATGTTTATTACATAGAGCTTTTTTCTATTCTTCTTCCTCTTCAAATTGGCTATTATATAATTTCTCATAAAAACCACCTTTGGCAAGTAATTCTTCATGAGTTCCTTGTTCAACTATATCTCCATGATTCATAACTAAAATTAAATCGGCATTTTTTATTGTAGATAATCTGTGTGCAATAATAAATGATGTTCTACCTTTCATTAAATTATCCATTGCTTTTTGAATTTGAATTTCTGTTCTTGTATCTATTGAACTTGTAGCTTCATCTAATATTAATATTTTGGGATTAGTTAAAATAACTCTAGCTATTGTTAATAATTGTTTTTGTCCAGCTGAAATATTACTTGATTCTTCATTTATCTCTGAATTATAACCATTAGGTAAAGTTTTTATAAAATGATGTATATGTGCTGCTTTTGCAGCTTCTATTACTTCATCATCTGTTGCCTCTTCTCTACCATATTTAATATTATCTTTTACAGTACCACCAAATAACCATGTATCTTGTAATACCATTCCAAACATTTGACGAAGTTCTCCTCTTGAGAAATCATTTATATTATGTCCATCTACTAGAATTTTTCCTTCTGTAACATCATAAAATCTCATTAAAAGTTTTACCATTGTAGTTTTTCCTGCACCTGTTGGACCTACAATAGCTATTTTTTGTCCATCATGTACTTCTGCATTAAAATCTTTAATTACTATATTGTCAGGATTATATCCAAATTTTACATGTTCAAATGTTACATTTCCTTTTAAATCTTGTGTTGAAATTTCAGTTGTTGCTGTTTCAATTTCATTTTCTTCTTCTAAGAATTCAAAAATTCTTTCAGTGGCAGCAACCATTGCTTGTAACATACTTGATACTTGTGCAATTTGATTTATTGGTTGTGTAAATTGCTTATTATATTGTATAAAACTTTGTATATTACCAACTGTTACTTTTCCATTAATAGCTAAATATCCACCTGCTATTGCAACACCAACATATCCTATATTTGATATAAATCCCATTACAGGGAACATCAATCCAGATAAGAATTGTGATCTCCAAGCAGATTTATATAGTTCTTCATTTTCATTAGAAAATTCTAACCTTGCATTTTCTTCACCATTAAATGCTTTTACTACTGTTAATCCAGAATACACTTCTTCAACTTGACCATTTACATGTCCTAAATAGTCTTGTTGTCTTTTAAAATATTTTTGAGATTTTCCTACAATTATTTTTACTAAAAATGCACCTATTGGCATAACAATAAGGGAAATCAATGTCATTTGCCAGCTGATAGATAACATCATAATCGCAACACCTATTAGTGTGCAAACAGATGTTATAATTTGTGTTACACTTTGGTTTAAATTAGTTCCTAATGTATCTATATCATTTGTTATAACAGATAAAACTTCTCCATTTGTTTTTTTGTCAAAATAATTCATAGGTAATTTGTTTATTTTTTCAGAAATATCTTTTCTAAGCTTATATGTAAGTTTTTGAGATATTCTAGTCATTACAAAACCTTGTATAAATGAAAATACTGCACTTAATACATATAATCCTAATAATGTTAATAAAATTTTTCCTATTTTATTAAAATCAATTCCACCTAATCCTTGTATTTTATTGACTAATCCATTATATATTTCTGTTGTAGCATTTCCTAAAATCTTAGGTCCTATTATTGAAAATATTGTACTTCCAACAGCAAAAATTATAACTAAAATCAATCCAACTTTATATTTAGACAAATATTGACTTATTAATTTTTTAGTTGTTCCTTTAAAGTTTTTTGCTTTTTCTGTTGTTTGACCTCTTCCTGGTCCCATTGGTCCTGGCATATTATTCCCTCCTTTCATTATCTGAAAAATCTTTAGTTAATTCTTCTTCTGATAATTGTGATAAAGCAATTTGTCTATAAGTTTCATTTGTTTTAAATAATTCTTCATGAGTTCCTTGCCCTACAATTTTTCCATCATCTAATACAATAATTTTATCAGCATTTAGTATTGTACTAATTCTTTGTGCCACAATTATTGAAGTTTTATTTTTAGTTTTTTCTGCTAATGCTTCTCTTAAAGTTGCATCTGTTTTAAAATCTAATGCTGAAAAACTATCATCAAACACAAAAATTTCTGGATCTTTTGCAACTGCTCTTGCTATAGAAAGTCTTTGTTTTTGACCACCTGAAACATTATTTCCACCTTGAGCTATTTCTGATTTATATTTATCTTGTTTTCCTTCAATAAATTCTGTTGCTTGTGCAATTTCAGCAGCATTTATCATTTGTTCATCAGACATTTGCTCATTAGAATATTTTATGTTAGATTCTATTGTACCTGAGAACAATATTCCTCTTTGTGGTACAAATCCGATAATATCTCTTAAATCTTTTTGAGATAAATCTTTTACATTTACACCATCTACTAGCAATTCTCCTCCTGTAACATCATAAAATCTAGGTATTAAATTTACCACTGTAGATTTTCCACTACCTGTACTTCCTATTATTGCTGTTGTTTTTCCTGGTTCTGCTGTAAAATTAATATCAGACAATATTTCTGTATCTGCATCAGGATATCTAAATGATACATTTTTAAACTCTACTAATCCTTTTTTAGTTTCATCTAGTTTTTTAGTTTTATTTTTATCTTTTATACTTGGTTCTGTTTCAAGAACTTCCATTATACGATTAGCTGAAACAGATGCTCTAGGTAACATTATAGAAATCATAGAAATCATTAAGAAGCTCATTACTATTTGCATTGAATATTGTATAAATGCTAACATATCTCCTACTTGCATTACACCTTGGTCTATATTGTGACCACCTACCCATATTATTAATATAGATACTCCATTCATTATAAACATTAATATTGGCATCATAAATGACATAGCTGTATTTACAAATATATTTGCATTTGTTAAATCTTTGTTAGCATTATCAAATCTTTTTTCCTCTTTTTTCTCTGTATTAAATGCTCTAATAACAGGTAATCCTGTTAATATTTCTCTAGATACTTTATTTAATTTATCAACTAAATCTTGTAACTTCTTGAATTTTGGCATTGCTATTGCAAATAACATACCTACTACAATCATAATAGTAATAACAGCTAAACCAATAATCCAAGCCATTGAACTATTACTTTCTGTTAATACTTTTATAGTTCCACCTATACCTATAATTGGTGCATATACAACTGTTCTAAATAACATTGCCATTAATTGTTGAATTTGCTGAACATCATTTGTACTACGTGTTATTAATGATGCTGTTGAAAATTCTCTTAATTCTTTATTAGAAAAGCTTAATACTTTGTTAAATACTTTTTCTCTTAATGTTTTTGAAAGTCTTGCTCCAACACGTGAAGATAACATCATTATTGTAATTCCTGAAGCCATACTAATTGCAGCTAATACTAACATTTTTAATCCTGATATTACAATATAATTCATCTGAACATTATCTGTATCTATACCTGCATTTTTGTAAATATTTTTTACATATACAATAGCTGCTTGTGTTTTTATAGAATCTTGCATTTCATCTATTTGTTTAGCTGATTCTTCTAACATTTTTTGAGCTTGTTCTTGTGGAACACTCATTAAATTTTCTGAGCTTTGTATTGTTTGTGATATAATAATAGGTTTTGTCATTATGTCTGATAATTCATCTTTTTCATTTTTATTCAAATCTTTTATAACATAAATTTGACTTTCTTCATAATCGCTTTTTAGATATTTTGTTAATGTTTTTTCTTGTTTTTGAGTTAAATCATTTGAATTAGCAAGTGAATAATTTTCTAATATTTTTTCATCATCATCTGTAAATAATAATATTGAGTCCATATCTTTTTTTGTAATAATATCTGGTGATGCATATTCAATTCCACCTGCTTGTATTCCTGTATTTACTATTTTTGAAGTATAATTTGGTAATTCCAAATCAACAGTTGCTTGTACACATAATAATGCTACAATTACAACTACTGATAGCCATGATTCTTTTAAATTTTTTAATACTTTAAGCATTTTTTTCCTCCTTTTTTATAATTCCATATTTTAGGTATTCCAATTCTTTTAAGAAAATTTTTCTACACTGCTCTTTTGATGCATTATTTTTGAAGTTTTTTATTATTGTTCTTCTCATAATTGCATTTAACATGTCACAAATAATTTTAAAATCATCATAATTTTCTATTTTTAAATTCTCTTTATTTAACAAATTATAATATGTTTCTATACTTTGTGGCTTTGTACTTTTTATTAAGTTAAATATATTTTCATCAGATGATTTTATATTTGTAAATATTTGTTTAAATAATTTTTTTTCTTCATTTTCTACAAAATTTTCTACCATTAAATCATATAAAAAAACATATATTTCAAATAAATCTCCTTTTGTATCTTCTATTTTTGTTTTTAATTTACTATCAAGTTCTTTTGTATGTTCTTCTAATATATAAATAAGCAAATCTTCTTTGCTTTCAAAATATTGATAAAAGCTTCCTCTAGCAATTCCTGCATCATCTACAATATTTTTTATAGATACTTCTTGTATTGGAACTCTAGCAAATTCCTTTTTAGAAGACTCTATTATTTTTTTCTGTTTTTCATATGAAAGATTTAAAAATGTATTTTTAGGCAATTTATCACTCCCTTTTTATAATTTATATATGCAAAAATGACACTATGTCATATATTATAATGACACGGTGTCATTTTGTCAATAAAATTTCTGTGAATTCTTTGTGAATTTTATTAATCTCCTAAACAAATTCCTATATCTCTAGCTGTTTTTACTAAATCATCTTCCATTGTTACTTTTCTTAAATTACTTTCAGCTGTATTTCCAGAAACTGCACCAATTTTAGTGTTATTTCCAACAACATCTTCTAATGATACAGAGTCTAATTTTCCATTTTTTATTACTGCTAATACTCCAAATTTTCCTTCTAATGCTAGTTCCATTGCTTTTGAACCATATTTTGTTGAAAGAACTCTATCAAATGCAGTTGGTGTTCCACCTCTTTGCATATAACCTAATGTTGTATTTCTAGCTTCTAATCCTGTTAATTCTTCAAGTTGTTTAGCAACAACTTGTCCAACACCACCAAGTTTAGTATTATCTACTCCTTTACCATTATCTCTTGTATTTAATACTGTAATTGTACCATCTTTTGGCGCTGCACCTTCTGCAACAACTACTATACTGAAATTTTTTCCAGCTGCTCTTCTTTGATTAATTTTGTCTACTGCTTTATTTATATCATATGGTATTTCTGGAATTAATGCTACATCTGCTCCTCCTGCTATTGCAGATTCTAATGCAATCCAACCAGCATATCTTCCCATAACTTCTAATACCATTATTCTATGATGTGTTTCTCCTGTTGTATGAAGTCTATCTAATGCTTCTGCTGCAACAGATACAGCT
>CAKPPL010000058.1 GCA_934177555.1 uncultured Clostridia bacterium | reverse complement strand
AATAAAATATTTGAATTTTTAGGGAATATTTAAGCAATTTTAATTATATCAGTAATAAGAAAAATAAAAGAAGAATGGAAAAAAATAAAATTAGAAAAATAGTAAGTTGTCGCTGACCTTAATTAGCAAATAGTTCACTATTTTTGATGTAATATACAAAATTTTTTTGGAAATTTTGTAACGAAATGAAATTTCATACGTCATATATGCAAAGGAGGATAAAAGTTATGCAGGATATGGAAAAAATATACGAAGAATATTTTGAAACAGTAAACAAATACTTATTCTGTTTAACTCATAATAATGATATTTCTGAAGAACTTACCCAAGAAACTTTTTATAAAGCAGTAAAGAAAATTGATACATATAAGGGCGAATGTAAGATGTCAGTATGGTTATGTCAAATCGCTAAAAACCTTTGGTATGACCAATGTAGAAAGAATAAAAAGTTTGTAGATACAAAAGAAGTAGATTTATTAAATGTACAAGCATTAAATACATTAGAAGAACAAGTTATTTCAAATGATGAAAAAATTTCATTATATAAAAAAATGCAGTATTTAGATGAGAAAACAAGAGAAGTAATGTATTTAAGGATAACAGGAGAACTTAGTTTTAAAGAAATAGGAATTATTTTGAATAAAACAGAAAACTGGGCTAGAGTAACATTTTATCGAGGAAAAAATCAATTAAAGGAGGTTGATTGATATGAAAGAGAAAAGAGATTGCAAGATTGTCCAAGATTTATTACCAAATTACATTGAAAATTTAACAAATGAAGAAACCAATCGTTTTATTGAGGAACATTTAAAAGAGTGTCCTGAATGTCAAAAAGTATTAGAAAATATGCAAAAAGAAATTAAAGTAAGCACTACAAAAAGAGATGACAGAGAGGTAAAATATATTAAAAAATATAATAAGAAATTAAAAATTTTAAAATATGCATTATTAATTATAATATTAATATATGTAATAGCTGTAGGAAGAAGAACAATTATAATGTCTTCGCTTTCTGGAAAGGCAACTGAAAACCAAATAAACGATAATTATTATGTGAGATTATATTCATATCAAGGAGATACTTTAACTATAACAGAAAGTTATAATAAAGGAGAAGATTACTTGACTACACTTACTAAAGTTGTTAATGGAAGTAATATTCAAAAAATAACTTATTATAGAAAAGGCGAAGAACAACTATTTATGACAGAATCAGAGGGAAAAAAATATGTACTAAATGCAGAAACAATGATAGGTGGATATATATTGCCTGTAACTTATGTATCAGATGGAATATTAGCAAATCTCCAATATGCCTTAATAACAGGAATTGATTCTACTTATTGTAATGGAAAAGAGTGTTATGTTATTAAAGGAAATAGTTATGAAAGGTATATAGATAAAGAAACAGGATTGGCAGTTAGAAATATAGAAAAATCAAATAAAGAAATAACAAGAAAAAATGATGCAGTAGTTGATTATGAATATAAATTTAATATTGTAAAAGATAGCGATATTGTAAAACCAGATACAACAGGTTATATAGTAAATGAATAATAGCCAAAGAAGAATAGAAATAAAAATCTATTCTTCTTTTAATTACAAAGAAAGGAGAAAATGTAAGTGAAAGAGTTATTTATCCAAGAAGTAACTACTAAAATGGCAGACTTCTTAGATGATAACCAAAGAATAAGATTAAGAGAAATATTTACAGAAATATGTTTAAATTATCAAATTGAAATAATAGAACAAACTAAAAGGCAAGAAACTCAAAAGAATAATACAGATATTTTAGATAGATTTATAGCATCTAAGGAAATTGAAGGGTGCTCAACAAGAACTTTAAATTACTACAGAGATAATATAAATAAAATGCTTGATACTGTAAATCTTCCAATAAATGAAATTACTACTGAAATATTAAGAAACTATTTATCAGATTATAAAAGTAATTCAAATGCAGGTATGGTAACAATAGACAATATAAGAAGAACATTATCAAGTTTCTTTGCTTGGTTGGAAAACGAAGATTATATTGTAAAAAGTCCAGTTAGAAGGATTCATAAAGTAAAAACAACTAGAAGAGTTAAAGAAACACTAACAGATGAAAATCTAGAAAAATTGAGAGATACTTGCTCAAATGTAAGAGATTTAGCAATATTAGAACTATTAATTTCAACAGGTATGCGAGTAGGAGAACTTACAAGATTAAATATATCAGATATGAATTTTCAAGAAAGAAGCTGTATCATTTTGGGTAAAGGAAACAGTGAAAGAGAAGTTTATTTTAGTGCAAAGAGCAAAATGTATTAGGAAAAAAAGCAAATATAAATAAAGTATATCCACATAAATTTAGAAGAACAATGGCGACTATGGCTATTGATAAAGGGATGCCAATAGAACAAGTACAGAAGTTATTAGGTCATATAAAAATAGATACAACGATGGAATACGCAATGGTAAATCAAAATAATGTGAAAAACTCACATAGGAAATATATAACATAAAATCAACTAAAAATATTGACATAGTAATTATTTTATTATACAATACAAACAATAGTTCTTGAAAAAGATGTGAGGTGCTTAGTATTGAATAATATAGAAAATTTAAAAGATTTAATCATATATCAAAGCCAAAATAACGAAAATATATCTGTTGAAGTTTTATATAATGAAGAAGATTTTTGGTTAACACAAAAGTCAATGTCAAAATTATTTAATGTAGCAGAAAATAATATAACATATCATTTACAGAATATCTTTAAAACAAAAGAATTAGATCAAGATTCAGTTACTCAAAAAATTAGAGTAACTGCTTCGGATGGAAAAAAATATAACACAAATTTTTACAGTTTAGATGCAATTATAGCAGTTGGTTATAGAGTAAATTCAAAAGAAGCAACAGATTTTAGAATTTGGGCTACCAAAACATTGAAGGAATACATAAAAAAAGGTTTTATTGTTAATAGTGAAATGCTAAAAAATGGACCTAAATTTGGAAAAGATTACTTTGATGAGTTATTAGTTAAGATAAAAGAAATTAGAGCAAGTGAAAGAAGATTTTATCAAAAAATAACTGATATATACAAAGAATGTAGCTATGATTATGATAAAAATAGTGAAACAACACAAGAATTTTACAAAAATGTTCAGAACAAGTTACATTTTGCTATTACTGGAATGACTGCTCCTGAAATAATTTATAATAGAGTAGATAGTAAAAAAGATAATATGGGACTAACAACTTGGAAAAATGCACCAGATGGAAAAATACTTGAAACAGATGAAACAATAGCTAAAAACTATCTTTCACAAGAAGAAATTATAGAGCTAAATAATTTAGTATCGATGTATCTTGATTATGCAGAACGACAAGTAAAACTAGGTAAGATTATTTCAATGCAAGAGTGGAAAGAAAAATTAGAAGTATTTTTGAAAATAAATGAATATAACATTTTAAAAGATAATGGCAAAATAAAAAGAGAAATAGCAGATAAATTGGCTTTAGATGAGTACAAAAAATATAGAATTATACAAGACAAAAATTATATTTCAGACTTTGATGAGTTAGTAACAGAAACAAAAAATCTTAACAGCAACTGAGCAACAACTTACAATTTGGTTAAATAGAAATTAGTTTCTATTAAAAAAGCAAAGCTAATTATGCCAAAAATAATAATGAAGCATAGTTAGTTTTTTTGTGCGTTTTAGATAAATTAATGACTATGGAAAATAAATTTGTATATTACAAAAAACTCGAAAGTTTTAAATCTTCCGAGTTTTGATATATTTTGCATAAAAGCTCTTTTTATCTCTTTGAGAATTGAGGTGCTTTTCTTGCTTTTTTAAGACCGTATTTTTTTCTTTCTTTCATACGAGGGTCTCTTGTTAAGAATCCGTTTGTTTTTAATGCTGGTCTATATTCAGAATTAGCTTCATTTAATGCTCTAGCAATACCATGTCTAATAGCACCTGCTTGACCAGAAACTCCACCACCTTGAACTGAACAAATAACATCATATTTTGATAATGTATTTGTAACTGTTAATGGTTGTCTAACAATAACTTTTAAAGTTTCTAAATCGAAAAATTCTTCTAAATCTTTTCCATTAATTGTTATTTTTCCAGTTCCTTCAACTAATCTTACTCTAGCTATTGAACTTTTTCTTCTACCTGTACCCATATATACTAAATTATTTGACTTAGCCATTATAAATGTTCCTCCTTAATTAAAAATTCCATATTTCTGGTTTTTGTGCTTGAAGATTGTGTTCACTACCAGCAAAAACTCTTAATTTTGTAGCCATTTTTCTACCTAAAGAATTATGTGGTAACATTCCTTTAACAGCTAATGTCATAGCTTTTTCTGGATTTTTTTCAAGCATTACACTTGCTGGAGTTTCTTTCATTCCTCCAATGTAACCTGAATGATGTCTGTAAATTTTTGAATTCATTTTATTTCCTGTTAATATAATATCTTTACAGTTAATAATTGCAACATTATCACCTGTATCCATATTTGGTGTGAAAGTTGGTTTGTGTTTTCCTCTTAATAATCTAGCAGCTTCAGTAGCAACTCTACCTAATGGTTTGTTTGCTGCATCAATTATATACCATTTTCTTTCAATTTCAGATTTTTTTGCACTATATGTAACGTTATTCATGGTAATATTTATCCTCCTATTTTAAATTATAATTAATGATATATATGAAATTAAAATCTAAAACTACCGGGGAGAAGTTTCATATTTTAATCATATTTCTAGATAATACTAAATAATTTTAATACAAAAATCGTAAAATGTCAATAAATTTGCCAAAACTTCTTGATAAATTTTGGAATTATATCTATAATATAGAAATAAAAATAAATTAAAATCATAAGATAAACAAAGGAGGGAATATGGCAGCAAAAAAAGAAACATTTATGCAAGGTGTAGTAACAATAATGTTCTCACAAATAGCAATAAAAGTATTAGGATTAATATATACATTATATTTAACTAATAGAGAAGGATTTGGAGATGCTGGTAATGCAATATATGCAAGTGGATATCAAATATATGCTTTATTATTAACAATATCATCAATAGGGGTTCCAAATGCTATTTCAAAATTAGTAGCAGAGAGATTAGCTGTACGGAGATAATAAAGGAGCTAATAGAATATTTAAAGTTGCACTTGCAACATTTGGAATAATAGGTTCAATAGGGACAATGTTATTATTCTTCGGAGCACATACACTAGCATATGATTTAATACAAATACCAGAGGCAGAACTTACACTTGTAGCATTATCACCAGCAATATTTTTTGTATCAATATCTTCAGTAATGAGAGGATATTTTAATGGGAGAAGGTCATTAAAAACAACTGCAAGAGCACAAACATTAGAACAGATATTTAAAACTGTATTAACAATATTAATTGTTGAAATTGTAGCACATGTAACATCAACATCAACAGAGATGATGGCAGCAGGAGCTAATGTAGCAACAACACTTGCAACTTTCTCAAGTTTTGCATACTTATTTATATATTATAGATTAAGAAGAAAAGAAATAGGAAGAGAAATTGAACAAACAGTAAATTATAAATATGAAAATGTAAAAACAATAGTAAAAAGAATACTAATGGTGTCAATACCATTAACACTAAGTTCAATAATGACATCATTTAATAAAAACATAGATTCATTTACAGTAAAAAGAATTTTAAGTACATATATGGATCCTAGTTTAGCAACAAAGCTATATGGACAATTAAGTGGAAAAATTGATACATTAACAAATTTACCACTTGCTATAAATATAGCATTTGCTACAGCATTGGTTCCAGCAATATCAGCAGCAAGAGCACAAAACGATAAAGCAACTGCAACCAAAAGGACATCATTTTCTTTAGTAACTTCAATGTTAATAGGATTACCATGTGTTGTTGGAATGATTATATTTGCACAACCAATATTAAATTTATTGTATCCAAATGCAAATCAAGGAGCATTATTACTACAAATAGTATCTGTATCAGTAATATTTTCAATATTAGATCAAACAATAAATGGAGCATTACAAGGTTTTGGAAAAGTAACAGTTCCAGCAATAGCATTAGGAATAGGTGTAATAGTTAAATTGATTTTAAATTTAGTATTATTAAGAATACCAGAGATAAATGTATATGGTGCAGCAATAGGTTCAGTTGCTTGCCAAGGAATAGCATTTACAATAGTATTTAATGTATTGAAAAAATATGTAAAATTAGATTTACCATTTAAAAAATTTGTTTTTAAACCAGCAATAGCAACAGCTATTATGGGAGTATGTTCATATACATTATTTATAGTATTAAATGGAATAAATCTTGGAAATAAGGCAACAATAATATCAATAATGTTTGCAGCAATAGTATATATACTAGCTGTAATAGCTTTGAAAATATATAATAAAGATGATATATATATGCTACCAAAAGGTGAAAAAATATATAATTTCTTAAAAAAATTAAAAATATATTAAAATTTTACAAAAAAAGAGGGGATTTTATTTTATTTTGGAGAATAAGATAAAATAGTACAGTACAACTATTGCAACAGTAACAATAGAAGTACATAACACAAAAATTATAGGAGGTAATGTATAATGAACAAAGCTGAATTAGTAGCAGCTATCGCTGCAAAAACAGGAGAATCAAAAAAATCAACAGAAGCTACAGTTAATGCATTCGTAGAAGTTGTATCAGAATCATTAAAAGGAGGAGACAAAGTTCAATTAGTTGGATTTGGTTCTTTCGAAGTAAGAAAAAGAGCTGCTAGAAAAGG